>JAEZVA010000083.1 GCA_023443315.1 Bacillota bacterium
GCTGCGACATTAAGGATAGCGTCAAGGTGGGCGATTTTGTCGAGGTGAAGAACTCGGTGGTGGGTGAAAAAACCAGCATTGCGCACCTGACCTACATCGGCGACAGCGACGTGGGCAGCGGCGTAAACTTCGGCTGCGGTGTGGTAACCGTCAACTACGACGGCAAGAACAAGGCGCGTACCATCATTGGCGACAACGCCTTTGTGGGCTGCAACTCAAACCTGATAGCCCCTGTTACCGTGGGCGACGGCGCGTATGTCGCGGCGGGCACAACGGTAACCGACGACGTCCCCCCCGGCGATATGGCGATAGGCCGTGCCCGCCAAACCAACAAAAAGGGCTACGCACAGGGTCGCTTTCACAAGAAGTAAACCCGATACTCATAGATTTTGACACAGACAAAGGACAAAACAGATGTTTTTTAAACGAAGTGAAAAAGAAGTAACCGGCATTATGCAGCGCGCCGCAGGGGCGGCGGAATACCTGATCGTGGGCTTAGGCAACCCCGGCAAGCAGTACGAATACACCCGCCACAACGTGGGCTTTTTGGCGATTGATTTGCTCGCGTCGCAATGCGGCATCGCGGTAAACCGCCTTCGCTTTAAGGCGCTTACCGGCTCGGGTGAGATTGCAGGCAAAAAGGTGTTGCTGCTAAAGCCGCAAACCTTTATGAACAACAGCGGTGAGGCAGTGCGCGAGGCGATGCAGTTTTACAAGATACCGCCCGAGCGCACCATCGTTATGTATGACGACATCACCATTGACGTCGGAAGGCTGCGCATCCGCAAAAAAGGCAGCGACGGCGGGCAAAAGGGTATGCGCAGCATCATCGGTCTGACGGGCAGCGACAACTACCCGCGTGTGCGCATCGGCATTGGCGCAAAGCCGCACCCCGACTACGACCTTGCGGCGTGGGTGCTCTCGCACTTTCCGAAGTCCGACGGTGAAAAGCTCGAGGAAGCGTTGTCTAACGCCTGCGACGCGGTAAAGCTACTGCTGGTGGGCGACTACGACGGGGCAATGAACCGCTTCAACGTATCATAACACGAGGCGCGCTTTGCTTGCGCGCCCTAAACCCGTGCCCTTGGCACGAAACAGCATCCGTTATATTTAATTAAACCTTGTCTGCGAAAGGAATGGTCATGCAGCTATACAACCGGCTCTTTGAGCGGCTGCCCGAGCTTGCGCGTCTGCAAGCGGCGGCAAACAGCAAAACACCCTGCGATGTGGTGGGGCTTTCGCCCATACACAAGGCGGGGCTGATTCACACCCTGTGCCATACTACCGACCGGCGCGCGCTGTGCATTGTGGCGGACGAGGCGGAGGGACGCAGGCTATGTGAAGATATCAACGCAATGTCTGGTGAGGACACTGCGCTTTTGTTCTGCTCGCGCGACTTCACCTTTCGTCAGGTGGAGGGCGTCTCGGGCGAGTTTGAGCATGCGCGGCTTGCGGTGCTCGGGCGCGTTCTCGCAAAGGACTACCGTGTAATCATTGCGAGCGCGGAGGGTTCGTCCCAGTACACCGTACCGCCCGACACCCTTGGGCGCGCCTCGGTTACGCTCGCTGCGGGTGGCACACACCCTATGCAGGAGGTACTGCGGGCACTGTCTTCGGCGGGCTACCAGCACCGACCGCAGGTGGACGGCGTATGCCAGTTCTCCCACCGCGGCGGCATTGTAGACTTCTACCCGCCCGACCTACCCACCCCCGTGCGCATTGAGTTCTGGGGCGACGAGATAGACACCATCTCAAGCTTTGAGCTGGAAAGCCAGCGGCGCACCGACACAATGAAAAAGGTGCACATCACCCCCGCAAACGAGGTGATCTGCCCCGACATCCCGCGGCTGTGCGCGCAGATTAAAGACCTTGCGGCGAAGGTGCGGGGCAAGCTTGCCGCTGAGGTAAGACAGCACTGCGAGCAGGATATTACCGAGCTTACCGACGGCATCTACCGCGGCAGCCTTGATAAATACCTTCCCCTTATCTACCAAACCCCCGCGACGATATTTGACTACTGCAAGGACGACCTGCTGTTTGTGTCCGAGACCTTCAAGGTAAAAGACACGCTAAAGAGCGTGGCGTGGCAGCACCACGAGGATATTAAGCAGCTGTTTGAAGAGGGGCTTCTGTTTAAGGGGCTTGACACGTACACCATCGAGTTTTCTCGGTTTGCCGAGTACTTTGAGCAGTTCGGTGCCGTTCACCTTAACACCTTTGCGCGCAGCATTGCGGATATGCACATCGGGGATTTGATCTCCGTCAGTGCCTCCTCCCTCTCTGCGTGGGGCGGCGAGCTTTCGCTTTTGCGCGATGATCTGGATAGCTACCTGCACCGCGGCTTTGCGTGCGTGGTGCTTGCAGGCACTGCCCGCGCGGCGGATACCCTGCGCCGCGACCTGATTAGCGCGGGGCTGCCGGTGCTCGATTCAGATGCTCTGCCCGTAGACGGACGGGTGCTGGTGACGGCGGGGGCGCTTTCGGCTGGCTTTGAGCTGCCCGACGCGCGCTGCGCACTGATTACCCACGGGCGCATCGGGGCGTTTAGCAAAACAAAAGCCAAGGCAAGGCGCTCTGCCAAGGAGATTATCCGAAACCTCAGCGACCTGACGGTGGGCGACTACGTCGTGCACGTCTCCCACGGCATCGGCATCTTCGAGGGCATTCACAAGCTCGACATGCAGGGCATTATTAAGGATTACATCAAGATACGCTATCAGGGCGCGGACACGCTGTATGTGCCTGTTACCCAGCTTGACCTTGTCTCAAAATACATCGGTCCCCGCGAGGATAGCGCGGTGCGCCTGAGCAAGCTGGGCGGAACCGAGTGGACACGCACCCGCTCCCGCGTAAAAAAGGCGGTCGCCGATATGGCAAAGGAGCTGATTGCGCTGTACTCTAAGCGCATGCAGCTAAAGGGCTACGCCTTCTCGCCCGACGACGACCTGCAAAACGACTTTGAGGAACGGTTTGAGTTTGAAGAAACCGACGACCAGCTGCGCTGCATTGCCGAAATCAAACGCGACATGCAAACCACGGTGCCCATGGACCGGCTTTTGTGCGGAGACGTAGGCTTTGGCAAAACCGAGGTCGCGCTGCGCGGCGCGTTTAAATGCGTGACCGAGGGCAAGCAGTGTGCACTGCTCGTGCCCACCACCATCCTTGCGTGGCAGCATTACCAAACGGTGTTGCGCCGCTTTGAGGGCTACCCGATCCGCGTCGAGCTGCTGTCGCGCTTTCGCTCGCCAAAGGAGCAGGAAAAGACGGTGCGCGCCCTAGCAAGGGGCGACGTCGACCTGATTATAGGCACCCACCGTTTGGTGCAGAAGGACATCCGATTTAAAGACCTTGGGCTTGTGATTGTGGACGAGGAGCAGCGGTTTGGCGTGGCGCAAAAGGAACGCCTAAAGGAGCTGTGCGCGAATGTGGATGTGCTCACCCTTTCGGCCACCCCCATCCCCCGCACGCTTAACATGGCAATGTCGGGCATTCGCGATATGTCGGTCATTGAAGAAGCACCGCAGGATCGCCATCCTGTGCAGACCTATGTGATGGAGCACGACGACAACGTGCTCGCTGAAGCATTGCGCAGGGAGCTGCGGCGCGGCGGGCAGGTGTACTACATCCACAACCGCATCGAGAGCATCGAATCGCGTGCCGCACAGATTCTGCGCGACCTGCCCGAGGCGCGCATCGCCACTGCCCACGGGCGCATGGGCGAGGAGAACCTTTCGGAGGTGTGGCGCAAGCTGGTCGACCACGAGATCGACATCTTAGTGTGCACCACCATCATCGAGACGGGCGTAGACGTATCAAACTGCAACACGCTCGTGATCGAGGACGCCGACTACATGGGGCTTTCGCAGCTGTACCAGCTGCGCGGGCGTGTCGGGCGGTCAAACCGCCGCGCGTTTGCGTATATGACGTTTCGGCGCGGCAAGGTGGTAAGCGACATCGCGGCAAAGCGACTGACTGCCATCCGCGAGTTTACCAAGTTCGGCTCGGGCTTTCGCATTGCCATGCGCGACTTAGAGATACGCGGCGCCGGCAACATCTTAGGCGGGCAGCAGCACGGGCACATGGCGTCGGTTGGGTACGACCTGTATGTTAAGCTGCTCAACGAGGCGGTGCTTGAAGAGCGCGGCGAGCAACCCGAGACGCTCGATACCTCCGAGTGCCTTATCGATGTGCGCATCGAGGCACACATCCCCGAACGGTACATCGAAGACACCACCCAGCGCATTGAGGTATACCGCCGCATTGCGAGCATACGCGACAGCAACGACGTGCTTGATGTCATCGACGAGCTAATAGACCGCTTTGGTGAGCCACCGCAGTCGGTACGTGGGCTGATTGACGTCGCCCTGCTGCGCAACCGCGCGGCGCGCTTTGGCATTACCGAGATTAGCCAAAAGGGTGAAAGCCTGCTTTTGTATATGAGCAACTTCTCAATGCAGACGGCGAGCAGTCTGGTTGCAGCACTTCCGGGACGCGTGTTGTTCAGCGCGGGCAACCGCCCCTACCTTGCGGTGCGTATGCTGCGCGACGAGCAGCCCGAAAACACCATCGCGACGGTGCTGGACGCGCTGGATAAACAGACCGAGAAGAACCGCGCAGCCACGCCCACTTAACGCATTTTCCCTTGCCTCACATCACGCCCGGAGTGTAGACTTTTCGGCACAAAAGGTGTATAATCAACAAAGCTTGTCGTTGCAATCCCACAGTGGGAACAGCCCTTTTTTCTCTTTATTATCACTGGGGTGTTATTTTATGGGACAAGCCTCGCCGTAATGTTTACGGCTTTATATTAAGCGCAGAAAGGCATGGTTTTTTGTATATGAACAAAACAATACGCTTTGTATCCCTTCTTCTTGCGGTAGCAATGCTGTTTTCGCTTGCCGCTTGCATGGGCAGAAACGAGACCTGGGCGGTCGAGGTAGACGGCGAGCAGATACCCATCGGCGTGTACCTGTACTACCAGTTTAACGCTTATCAGGAGGCGTCCTCCCTTGCCGCCGATACCGAAACCCCCTTGCTTAAGCAGAAGATTGAAGAGCAGGACGCATCGGTGTGGATTCACCAAAAGACCATCGATTACTGCCGCAAAAAGATCGCCACCGAGCGTGAGTTTGCGCGCCTAGAGATGACGCTGACCGATACCGATAAAACGTACATCGACTCGATGACCACATACATCATGTCAATGTATGGCGAAATCTTTGCAGAAAACGGTGTGGGTGAGGAGTCGGTTCGTCTGGCATGCACCACCGACCAGATGACCTCCAACCTGTTCTACAAGTATTATGGTGCAGACGGTCTTGAGCCGGTGAGCGAAACCGCGCTGAAGGACTACTACACCCAAAACTATGCCATCGCCAATATGTTTGGCACCAGCATAGCGGGCTTGTCCGAAGAGGACGCGCAAAAGGCAAGAGATGCTGCCAAGACAGCGGCGGATGACCTAAAGGCGGGCAAGGGCGTTGCCGAGACCGCACGCAAGATGACACTGGCAATTAACCCCGAAGCCGAGGTTGACGAGACCGCCGACGATTCGGCTTACCTCTCTACCATCAACAAGGACGACAGCGGCTACCCCGAAGCGTTCCGCACCGAGGTGTTTCAAGCGACTGTGGGCACCGCTACCGTATACGACAAGGACAACTACCTGCTGGTTTATGTACGCAAGGACACAGCGGCAGAGACCGAGGTTTTTGAAGGCTTAAAGAACTCGATTTTGCAGTCCATCAAGGGCGATGAGTTCTCTGCTAAGCTTAGTGAGATGGCAAACGCACTAACCGTAAACGAGAACGCCTCTGCCGTCAGATTCTACAGCGTACAAAAGGTTAAGGATTTCGAGTAAACCAATGTATGATAAAACCCCCGGGGGAAATTCCCCCGGGGGTTTTTGCATGTATACGCTATTATCGCTAATAGCCCAATGCTTCGTTAATGAGTATTACCTTGATTCTGTCCTTTACAAACTGCCCTGTAATCAACACGAAGTCGTTGCATATTCTCTGCTCGTGGCGGCAATCGATACAGTAACCGAGCCTTACGCAAGGGGTGTGCCTGCCCAGCCGTTTGGCATCCAGCGGCGCCGCCGTCTGCCGTGCGCGTTTTACCGCGTCCTCCACCGTGTCCGTTATCTTGTTCACCCCCGCTATGACGATTACCTGCTTGGGTCCGTACAGCATGGGCGCTACACGGCTGCCGTTGCCGTCGATATTAAACAGCTTTCCATCGGCGGTTATGGCATTAACACCGGTTAAAAACGTATCCACGCCAAAACATGCAAGGTAGATGCTTCGCTTTTCTTCCTTGCTAAGTCCCAGCTTGTGCTTATCGTATAAATTATAGCCCTTGTCGCGCATATTGCCATACACGCCCAACTGCTCTAGGGTGACCGAATCTCCCCAGCCCACCGACGAGCCGTCGGGAATCAGCGTCCCAAGCAGTGGGAATAGTCCGCTTCTGTTTTCCAGGTAAAAACCTTGCATATTGTTGCGTTTTAGTGACGCTAGCGTTTTCTCCACATCCATGGCAATCCCTACTTTATCCTCGTAGTATCGGCATCCTGCCGCTGTTACGCATAGTTTTGCACCTTAACGGTGGTTTGTTGCGCAAAGCGATTGTATCACAAAAACAAAGACAAGTCGAATGCTCTAATGCATCCCACCTGCCTTCTTTGTGTATGGAGGTACCACCCGGATTTGAACCGGGGAATAAAGGTTTTGCAGACCTTTGCCTTACCGCTTGGCTATGGTACCGCAACTGTCATATGAATATATACGGTACTCTGCCGCGAGATATGCCGACGGATTGTTACATAAATGGGTCGTACTCCCCTTTGGGTATCTCCCCTTCTAACCCCACCACACGCGGCCACCTGCCTGCGGCGGCAATGATAAAACCCATCAGCATCCCCATATGGGTGTGCAGGTGCCGAAACTGCGCGACAATCAGCGTAAACCTTGTGTACGCGCAGCCGTCCGGCTTTTGTAAAAGTACGTCGTCGGTAAGGCTATTTACATAGGACGCAACCCTTGCCGCTATGTCGCTGAAATACCCGTTCATCTGCGCGCGGCTCAGCGACGTATCGGTCACCGCGTCAAGGTCGTTTAGCCCCTCTACATGAAAGGGCGGCTCCGTGTAGCTTCTGTCGCTGGGATTTATCATCCAACGGTCAAGGGAGTGCAGCATATGGTACACATGCTTAAACAGGGGCATGCCACAGTAACAGGCATCCCACTCGTCGTTTGGTATGCAGTCGATGACGTTTTTCACTTCCCACAAGGCACGCTCGGTCTGGTCTTTTATCGTGCCGCAAAGGCTATTCTGGTTCAAGCGCAGATCACCCGCTTTCCCATACATTCTGTGACATATTGTACACCCAAATTCCACAAAAGCAAAGAAAATCCCGGCAAATCCTTACGACCTGCCGGGATTTATAGCATGGAGCGGGTTACGAGGTTCGAACTCGCTACCTCCACCTTGGCAAGGTGGCGCTCTACCAAATGAGCTAAACCCGCAGAAAAACCAATGGTGCTTCCGGTCGGAATCGAACCAACGACACGAGGATTTTCAGTCCTCTGCTCTACCAACTGAGCTACAGAAGCACTTGGTGGCGACCTGAAGGGGACTCGAACCCCTGACCTCTAGCGTGACAGGCTAGCGTTCTAACCAACTGAACTACCAGGCCATATGGTGGGAACAACAGGGCTCGAACCTGTGACCCTCTGCTTGTAAGGCAGATGCTCTCCCAGCTGAGCTATGCTCCCACATATGCGCTGTTTTTTCAATATTGAATCAACGGCGCAAAAATTATTATACACGTTTTATGCCATTTCGTCAAGACACTTTTCGCTTTTTATCGCTCATTTACTCAAAAAAATATCCGAATAAACCTGCGTTGTTTCATACTCGATTACAGAGCAAGCACCGTTAAGGCGTCGTCTGCCACATCCAGCTTCATCATAGTGGGGTAGCTGTTTGGGTTGTCGGCAATCATCGACGCGACCTTATCCTCCACCGATTTTCGCACCACGCGGCGGATCTCTCTCGCACCCGTTTTGCTGCCGTACGATAGCTCGGCAATCTTTTGGCAGGCGGCATCGCTGTAGGTAAACGTAATGCCCCGCTCGCTGAGCGGCTCTACCAGCTCGTCGAGCATCAGTGCCGCAATACGGGTGTAGTTCTCCTTCGTCAGCGGCGAGAACACCACAATCTCATCCACGCGGCTGATGAACTCGGGGCGTAAAAAGTCGGTAAGCGACTTCATCGCCTTGTCGCGCGCCATGTCCGCCCCTGTCTTGTTAAAGCCAAGGCTGTTGCCCTTAAACTGCGAGCCTGCGTTGGAGGTCATCACGATTACGGTGTTTTCAAAGCTCACCTTACGCCCGTGCGCGTCGGTAATGCGCCCCTCGTCAAGGATCTGCAGCAGGATGTTAAGCACATCGGGGTGCGCCTTTTCTATCTCGTCGAGCAGGATCACCGAGTAGGGCTTTCTGCGCACCTTTTCGGTCAGCTGCCCCGCCTCATCGTACCCGATGTAGCCGGGAGGGGCGCCGATGATGCGCGAGACCGAGTACTTCTCCATATACTCCGACATATCAAGGCGAATCAGCGGGTCGGGGGTGTCAAACAGCTCGCCCGCCAGCACCTTTACAAGCTCCGTCTTACCCACCGCGGTGGGTCCCACAAAGATGAACGACGCGGGTCTGCGACGCGCGGTCACCTGCACCTTGGCGCGCTTGATGGCGGCCGCCACCAGCTCTACCGCCTCGTCCTGGCCAATGACCTTTGACTTTAAGCCCGCCTCCAGGTTTTTTACCTTTTCAAACTCGTTTTCCTTTATCTTTGCGGAGGGGATACCCGTCCACAGCTCAATGACCTTGGCAACGTCGTCCTCGGTGACGGCAAGGCTATCCACCACGGGGGAGAGCTCCTCCATCTTCGCCTTAAGCTGCAGTGTGTGCGCCTTTACGGTGGCAAGGTGCTCGTAGTCGATGGTCTCCTCCTGCTCTAGGTCCTGCTCCTCGGTATGGCTGCGTTGGTATTCGCGGCTTACCGTGTCGTAGTGGGCAAGCTCCTTGCTGCGCAGCGATGCGCAGGAGCATGCCTCGTCGAGCAGGTCAATCGCCTTGTCGGGCAAAAATCGGTCGTTGATATACCGCTCGGAAAGCAACACGATACCGCGCAGCATCTCGTCGCCTACGCGTACGCGGTGGTGCTGCTCATAGTAGCCCTTAATGCCGCGCAGCACCTCAATGGTGTCGGCAACGGTGGGCTCCTCTATCACCACAGGCTGAAAGCGGCGTTCCAACGCCGAGTCCTTCTCGATGTTCTTGCGGTACTCGTTAAAGGTGGTGGCGCCTATCACCTGAATCTCGCCCCGCGAAAGGGAGGGCTTTAGGATGTTGGCGGCGTTCATTGAGCCTTCGCTGTCGCCCGCGCCCACCAGATTGTGCACCTCGTCGATAAACAGGATGATGTTGCCCGCCTGCTTAATCTCCTCTACCAGTCCCTTTACGCGGCTTTCAAACTGGCCGCGAAACTGGGTGCCCGCAACCAATGCCGTCAGGTCAAGCAAAAAGATCTCCTTGTCAAGCAGTCTCGGCGGCACATCGCCCGCTGCTATTTTAAGCGCAATGCCCTCGGCGATGGCGGTTTTGCCCACGCCCGGCTCGCCGATTAGGCAGGGGTTGTTCTTGGTGCGGCGGTTTAATATCTGCACCACCCGCCCAATCTCCTTATCGCGCCCGATGATGTTATCTATCTTACCGTCGCGCGCCTTTTGCGTCAGGTCGTCGCAGTACGCGGTTAGATGCTTGCGCGTATTCTCCTGCTCCTTTTTCTCCTTCTTCGCGCGGCGCGGCTCGGCGGCACGCTTTGTCTCGCCGTCTTGGTTCTTGCCGTCACCCGACGTAAACAGGTTTTGCAAGAACGGAAAGGTCGTCGCCCCGCCGGGTTCAAACATCTCTTCGCCCTTGTTGCCCATAAACTCCATCAGCTCGTTGCTGACGCTTTCCATATCCTCATCGGTAATGCCCATCTGCTCTACTAAGTCGTTCACCGGCTTAATGCCAAGCTCCTTGGCACAGGTGAGGCACAGCCCCTCGTTGGCCGTTTTATCGCCATCAATCTTGGTAACAAAAACAACCGCCATTCTTTTATTGCAACGGGAACATAACATGGTTACCTCCATCTCACCGCTTATGGTGCCAAAAACCGGCGTGAAAACAAATTCCCACGCTGCTTTTATCAAATAATAAAAAACCTATTGTTAAGATATGTCTGTTTTGCCTGTATCATGAGTAATACGAATGTTCTTCGGCGTTACGGCTGCGCCTTTTCTTTGCCGGAGGACGCATCCTTACTCGTCGCATGCAGGATGCTAAAGAAGGTGGGGATGTAGCGCACAAGGGCAAACACCATCACCGCTGCGGACACGCCAATCATGATATGCCGTGCCGGCTCGCTTAAGCCCGGCAGCGCAATAATCAGCACCATCACGGCATAAAATACCGCTGTGGCAAGCTTGCCAAACCACTGCGACCCGTCGATCTTGCCGCCCTTGCTCAGCAAATAGATGCTTGCACCCGCCATAATTAGCTCTTTTACAATAAACACACACAAAAGTAGCACCATGCCTCTAATTCGGATGGCAAGGCATACGGCTACCGCCGCCTGCGTCAGCTTATCCGCCGCAGGGTCAAGAATTTTGCCAAGTGTGGTTACCATATTATAGCGGCGCGCAATAAAACCGTCAAGCAGATCGGTAAAGCCCGATATCAGCAAAACGAGCGCGGCAACCAAATACCCGCTGTGGTCGGTTGCGGATAGATAGATAACGGCAAACACCGGCACCAGTAGTATCCTTATGTAGGATAGTATGTTCGGGATGCTAAGCGCTTCGTATCGATTGCCCTTCATGGTATGTCCTCCGTCTGCCGTTTATTTGTCGGACCACTACATTATAGCACTCCGGTATTTCGTGCACATTGATAATATATGAACGACATATGAAACCATACTGCTACAACATCATCGGAAGAATCGGATTATGCTCTATAAAAAAGGACGCGATTGTGGTAGAGCGCAGGACGTCGGAATTCACCCACGAGCTTGCGTCAGACGTCACGGTGGCATACAAGGTAAGCAGCGCCGCCGCAAGCATGCACACGAGCACGCCGTTTATAAGACCCACCGCGCCGCCCAATAGGCGGTTTATGCCGCTTAGCACCGGCAGCTCAAACAACTTACCGAGCATGGCGACTAATATATTTACTATAACCATAAGCAGTGCGAATAGTACAAAGAATATTACCATGTTTAGTAGTGCTAGCACCAGCGGCCCAACCAATGTGTCGAGCACCGTGTGCGACACCGTCTCCGCCGTGCCTGCAAGCGTCTGCCCGATGCGCTCGCCCGCGTCTGCGGCAGCAAGGTCAAACAGCACCTTCACAGCACCCGGCAAAACCGCGCCGATATCCTCTATGCTGCTTATCACCTCGCCGGTCGGAACCAGCTCGATCACCCTTTTGTAGATGCTATTATAAAGCGGCTGTTCGATAAGCAGTTTATACAGGTATTCAGACACCTTCGCGCACGCAAGCATCGAAACGATGCCCGCGGCGATAAAGCCCAAAAACGACACGACTGTCTTCACAAAACCCCTGTTCCACGCCACGACCACGCAGATTAAAGCCATCGTGGCAAACACAATATCGATTAGAAGTGACGTTGTCATACCTGTACTCCCACCTTTCGCCTTTGCCTTTTGTTTTCGTTATTCCTTGGGCTGCTCCAGCTTTTGCACGCCGTGCTGCTGCAATAGATACACATGCTCCCCGCTTGCCGCAACACCAATCCAACCGGAATCATTGGGCTGCGTCAGCTCCACCTGCCCACTTTGATTGTAAACGGTAAGTGCCGTATCCGTCAACACATATGTAAGCGCGCCGTCGGTGTAGATGTCGCGCACCTGCTCGTGCACCACCAGCGCAAAGCGCACGCCGCACGCCTCATCAAGCGACACGACGGTGAGCTGATGCTCCGATTTGTAATCCCCCAGCAGCAGTGCCGTCGAGCCACCCGTAATGGAATAGGACGAAAGCGGCTTGCCCGCGTAGGAGTAGCTTTGCTTTACCGCGCCGCTCTCATCCAGCAGCAGCGTTTGGTCGTCGGCTATTGCCTGTACGCCATGAGACACATACTTTAGCGCAAGCACAAGCGACTGGGCAAGCCTTGTTTCGCTCTGCTCTTTATGCTGTGTAACCGAAAACTGTTTTACAATACTAAGCAGCGCACCATCCTGTGCCGTTACGGTGCCCACCGCAAGCCTTGCGCCGTCGTCGGAAAGCCCCATTGTTAGCACATGGTTTTCGGCGGAATACCACGTAAACAGGGTGTTAAAGCGGTCGTCAAACACCCTTACACTTGCCGCGTGCCGTGCAGACGGCGTCGCCGCCGCCACCCGCCCATTCGCGGATACCTCTGCGGTCACAACAATCTCGTCAAGCTCGGTTTGAGCAAGCTTTCCGCCCTTAGAAAGCAGCGTGATGCCCTTTGCGCCCTTGCCGTATAGAACCCCGCGTGAGGCACTGGTTTTGATGACCGGCTCGGCAAAGCCGTTTTGCACCGTGCCGTAGGGCCTGCCCGCAGGCGAAAACACCTGCACGTTGGTGTCGGTTAAAACCGCTGCACTTCCGCCTAGGTTGTAGATTCCGCTTGCCGTCTCGCCCACTAGCGAAGCGGGAAAGCTGCCCGACCTGCCCACCGTGCCGAAGGCCTCCTGCATCAGGGCGTTAAAGCTAACCCCCTCCAGCAGCGGAAACAGGTACGCGATGGCGATCATCGCGCCGCCCAGCAGCACCAGAATAACAAGCCGTCTTGCGCGTTTTTGGCGCACCCGCTTTTTTCGCTCTATATTCAGCTCGGTTACCTGTGCCAAACCAAAACACCCCGCATCCGCCCGGCTTTTCTTAAAGGAACACCCCTTGGTCGTAATACACCTTGTTTAGATACAGCCCGTGCGCCGGGGCGGTAAAGCCTGCCCGCGACCGATCCCAGGACTGGATAATATCCCGAATATCCCCTGCCGTTCCACTTGTTTCGTCGGTTCGTATCAGTGTGCCTACCATAATGCGCACCATGTTGTATAAAAAGCCGTCGCCTTGTACCCGAAACACCACCAGGTCGCCGTCACGGGTTACTTCGCATTCCTGCACCGTACGCACCGTATCCTTTACGTCGCTGTGCGCAGCGCACAGCGCGCGAAAGTCCTGCGTGCCCACAAAGCCCTTACTAAGCGCATCGAGTACCTGCTCGTCGATGGGGCGACGATAGTGGTATGCAAGCCCGTGGTAAAACGGGTTGCGCACAGGGGCGTTGTCTATCTTGTAAATATACTCCTTGCCCTTTGCGTCGTACCGCGCGTGAAACGTTGGAGAAACCTCCCTGCAGTCGTACACCGCCATGTCGTATGGCAGGTTCGCGTTTAGGGCGCGCACCACAGCGTCGCAGGCAATGGACTTCTCGGTGACAAAGCTCACACAAAACATGTTTGCGTGTACGCCCGAGTCGGTACGCGAGCAGCATTTTATGGGCAGCCGCGCGCCGAATACCACTTCTATCGCGTCCTGCAGACGTTGCATGACGGTAACGCCGTTTGGCTGAACCTGAGAGCCGCAGTAGTTTGTGCCTACAAACCGTAAAAACAACAACAGTCCGCGCACCGTCTTCACCCCTCGCGTCCACTACCAATATGCAAATAACATGCAGTAGAATTTTATACTATACCCAACTCAATGATAGATGGGGATTAAAGCAGTTTTGCTCGATGCCTTACTTTTTAGCTAGTAGGTATACAGGCTGGGCACCTTTAGGTTGATTAGAATAATCGCCGCAAGGCACAGCGCAAAAAACGCTGCGCTAATGGCGTCTACCATCGAAAATTTCAGCTGCTTCATGCGCGTTCTGCCCTCGCCGCCGCGGTAACAGCGGCACTCCATCGCAAGCGCAAGCTCGTCTGCACGGCGAAACGCCGACACAAACAGCGGGATGAGTATGGGTATGAGTGCCCGTGCGCGTTTAGTCAGCCCGCCCGTCTCCATATCCGCGCCACGCGCCTTTTGCGCGCTCATAATCTTGTCGGTCTCCTCAATTAAGGTGGGAATAAACCTTAGGGCGATGGTCATCATCATCGCAAGCTCGTGCACCGGCAGCTTAATCAGCTTTAGTGGCGACATCAGCCGCTCTAGCCCGTCCGTGAGCACGATGGGCGACGTGGTATAGGTGAGCAGCGACGTGCCCGCTATCAGGCACAGGATACGCACAATCATCACACCCGCAAGCATCAACCCTTCCGCGGTAATGCGGAAGATCCACCACCGAAAAATCGGGTCGCCCTCCACAAAAAAGATGTTGATGACGGCGGTAAACAGCACAATGGGCAGCACCGGCTTTAGGCTCTTGAGCAGCATGCGCGGCGGAATCTTCGACACGCCGTAGCCCACGACAATGACGACAACGCCCACCGCAAGCCCCAATGGGTTACTAACTAAAAACAGCATGACGACATAAACAATCGTCAGTAAAATCTTCACGCGCGGGTCGATGCGATGCACCGCGCTTTTACCCGGGTAGTACTGCCCGAGTGTAATATCCTTTAGCATCGCGCCTCACCCTTTCTGTACGGCGTGTCCGCCGGATTGGTACAGGCGCAGGATCTCGTTTTTTGCGTCCTGTATGGTATAAATATTGCGGCGTACGTCAAAGCCCTGTTTTGCAAGGTTTAAGAACACCCGCGTAATCTGCGGTACCTCAAGCCCCATCTCCATCAGCTCGTCGGCGCGAGAGAACACGTTCTCTACCGTGTCAAACATCGTTACCTTTCCGTTTCCTAGCACCAGCACCCGCCCGGCAAACCGCGCAATGTCCTCCATGCTGTGCGAAACAAGCAGCACCGTGCTGCCGGTTTTTTCGTGGTAGCTCTTTATCTGCGACAGGATGCGCTCGCGCCCCTTGGGGTCTAGCCCTGCCGCCGGCTCGTCGAGTATCAGCACCTCCGGGCGCATGGCGATAACGCCCGCAATCGCCGCGCGACGCTTCTGACCGCCCGAAAGGTCAAACGGGGAACGGGTAAGGTGCTTATCCTTTAGCCCGACAAACTCTGCCGCTTCGCGCACCCGCTCGGCGATCTCGTCGTTTGAAAGACCCATGTTTTTGGGACCAAACGCGATGTCCTTTTCCACCGTTTCTTCAAACAGCTGGTATTCGGGGTACTGGAACACCAGCCCCACCTTAAACCGGCAGGCGTGCAGGCGCGCCTTATCCTGCCAGATGTTTTCGCCGTCAATCAGCACCGTGCCGCTTGTTGGCTTGAGCAGACCGTTCAAATGCTGAATCAGCGTGCTCTTGCCCGAGCCGGTGTGCCCGATTACGCCGATGAACTCGCCCTTTTCAATGGTGAGGTCGACGTTATCTACCGCCGTTTTAGAAAACGGCGTGTTTTGACTGTAGATGTGTGTAAGCCCTTTTGTTTGTATTATCGGCATATTTTTGCCTTTCCTGCGCGAGAGGGGTGCACCATTGCAGTGATGTGCATACTCCACACCGCGAATGAACATGATTTTTTGTCGATTTTTGATTAGGTAATATCGTTTAATGTTATCTTAATTTTCTAGCTCGGTTACCCCTGTTTTTTCTGCTCGTTTAGTAGTGCTGCAATCGCGTCTGCGCACTCGTCCACAAACAGCAGGTCGTCGGGCAGCGCAAGACCCTCGTTACGCAGCGCCGCAATCAGCTCGGTGGGCTGCGGAACATCGAGCCCAATCTCCTTAAGCAGCGCGATGTTTTTAAACACCTCTCGGGGGGTATTATCGAGCACCACGTGCCCGTTGTCCATTACCACCACGCGGTCGGCCTTGGCGGCCTCGTCCATATAGTGGGTAATGAGCACCGCGGTAATGCCAAAGTCCCTGTTCAGGCGGCGGATGGTTTTAAGCACCTCGCGCCTGCCGCTGGGGTCGAGCATTGCGGTGGGTTCGTCTAGCACAATGCAAGCGGGGCGCATCGCGATAATGCCCGCAATGGCGACGCGTTGCTTCTGACCGCCCGAAAGCTGGTGCGGCGCACGCTCGCGGTAGTCGTACATCCTAACGCTTTTCAGTGCCTCATCCACCCGCTCGCGGATCTCGGTGGGGGGAACGCCCAGGTTTTCGAGCGAAAACGCGACGTCTTCCTCCACCACGGTGGCGACGATCTGGTTGTCGGGGTTTTGGAACACCATGCCCACCCGCTGGCGGATGTCGTACACCCGCTCTTCGTCGGCGGTGTCGAACTCGTCTATGTACACCTTGCCGCCCACGGGCAGTAAGATGGCGTTAAAATGCTTTGCCAGTGTGCTTTTGCCCGAGCCGTTGTGCCCCAAAACCGCGACAAAGCTACCCTCCTCAATGGTGAGGGTAATGTCGTCGAGCACCGGCTGCGACGGGGTGTTCTCCTCGGTTTGGTAGGAGAAGGTGATGTTTTGTGTTTTGATTCTTCCCGCCATGTGTTTGTTGCTCCATCCTATATAAAATCGCTTATCTGCTTGCCTGCCATACGGCGGTACTGCCGCAGGGCAAAATAGCGCCCGACTGTTTTACCCTAAGCCCAATCTCGTCCGCGCTAACACTGCCGCCAAACGTTCCGCGCAGTGCGGCATCTAGCACATACGCCATCACCGACGGAGAAAGCCCCGTGGTGTATGAGTTTAGTAAAAACAACAGCGGCTTGTCCGATAGCACCTGCGCGCATAGGGTAACCAGCGAATACAGCGCATCCTCCAGCTTCCACACCTCGCCGCCCGGTCCCCTGCCGTAGGAGGGCGGGTCCATGATGATGATGTCGTACCGCGTGCCGCGCTTGATTTCGCGCTCCACAAACTTCTTGCAGTCGTCCACAATCCAGCGAATCGGTCTTTGCTCTAGCCCCGACGCCTGCGCGTTCTCTCTCGCCCACGACACCATGCCCTTTGCGGCATCCACGTGGCACACCGCTGCGCCCGCCTGTGCGGCAGCAAGGGTTGCCCCGCCCGTGTACGCAAACAGGTTCAGCACCGAAACGGGTCGGTTTGCGGTCTCTATCGTCTGCTTCAGCAGGTCCCAGTTGCATGCCTGCTCGGGGAACAGCCCCGTATGCTTAAAGCCGGTGGGGTGCACCACAAAGCGCAGGTCGCGGTAGGCGATGCGCCACTTTTCGGGGAAACGCTTTTGGTTTTGCCACCGTCCCCCGCCGCTGCTCGAACGCTCGTACCGCGCGTGCGGGTCGCCCCACAGCGGGTGCCGCTGCCCCGTCTGCCAGATAATCTGCGGGTCGGGTCGTACCAATATCACGTCGCCCCATCGCTCTAAGCGCTCGCCGTCGGTTGCGTCAAGCACCTCATAGTCCTTCCATCCGTCCGATACTCTCATCGTTTCTCCTATTATCGAAAATCGTTTCTTATTAAGTTACAGCGCGCGTACCGCGTCGGCAATTTGCTTCACGCAGCGGGTAATCAGCTCCTGATCCTTGCCCTCTGCCATCACGCGAACCAGCGGCTCGGTGCCAGAGGGGCGTACTAGTATCCTGCCGTTGTCGCCCAGCCTATGCTCCCACTCCTGAATCAGCCTCGCAATGTCCTTATCCGAGCCCAGCATGCCCTTTGCCGTTTTGCCCACCGTTACGTTCTCCATCACTTGGGGGTACACGGTCATCACCGACGCAAGCTCCCGCAGGCTTTTGCCCGTTTTCTTCATCATGGCAAGGAGCAATACCGCTGATAGCTGACCGTCGCCCGTAGTGGCGTACTGCCGAAAGATTAGGTGCCCCGACTGCTCGCCGCCTAAGGCATAGCCGTTTTGCAGCATGCACTCGAGCACAAAACGGTCGCCCACCTTGGTGGTTTCTATCTTGATGCCGTTTTGCTGCGCGCAGCGCACCAGCCCGAGGTTACTCATTACAGTGACGACCAGCGTGTCGTCCGCCAGGGTGCCCTGTTCCTTCATATAACACGCAAACGCCGCCATCATCATGTCTCCATCCACCACGGTTCCATCCCCGTCGCAGGTTAAGATGCGGTCGCTGTCGCCGTCAAACGCAATGCCTAGGTCATACCCCGCGCCCTTTACCCGCTGTGCCAGTGCCTCGATGTGCATCGAACCGCAGTCGCGGTTGATGTTTACGCCGTCCGGCTCGTTGCAGATGATCTCTGCGTCTGCCCCAAGGGCGGGGAAAATACGGTGTGCGGTGGCGCTTGCGCTGCCGTTTGCGCAGTCTATGAGCACCCGCAGCCCGTCAAGGCGCACGTCGGCGGCGGAGATGAGGTGGTTTACATAATCTTCTGCCGCCTGCTCGCATCGGTGGGTGGTACCCACACGGTCACCCGCGGCAAGGGGGATCTCCTCTACATTGTCGAGCACCAGTGCCTCGATCTCCTGTTCGTACTCGTCTGGTATCTTATAACCGTTTATGTCAAATATCTTAATGCCGTTGTACTCGGCGGGATTGTGGGATGCGCTAATCATAATGCCCGCATCCGCTTGATACCTACCCACGAGGTACGCCACCGCAGGGGTTGGCACCACGCCCAAAAGGTGCACATCCGCGCCAAACGAGCACAGTCCAGCGCAGAGTGCGGCTTCCAGCATCTCGCCCGAAAGGCGGGTGTCTCTGCCTATTAAAATCTTCGGGCGGTGATGGGTGTGCTTCGTTAGCACATAGGCCGCCGCACGACCCAGCTTTACGCACAGCTCACAGCTAAGCTCGGTGTTGGCAAGCCCTCTGACGCCGTCGGTACCAAACAATCTCGTCATCCGATCCATACTCCTTTTATCGTGTGTCATTCTGTAATCGGTTGTTTCCCCTCGGCGCACAGTGCCTTGACCTTACGCTCGTGTAAAAACAATGCGCAGCCGCCAATGTGCTCGCCGCCCACCAGCCCGTTCTCCTTCAGCCCTGCAAATAGCGGGGACTTTAGCGCGTCCAAAAGGCTTGCCGATGCTACGCTGCTGTCCGAGTAAGGCGAAAAGGGGCAGGGTTCCGCCGCGCCGTAGGGGTTGATGTGAAAAAAGCCCCTGCCCGCGGCAAGGCAACCTCCGGTGCGTTTTTCATCCCCGGGAAAGGACAGGTACAGCATGCCGCCACCGTCCTTGCGCAGGGTGCATAAGCGGCTTTCCAGCTGCTCGCGCTCGGTGTCGGTGGGCGCTAAATGCTCCGATTTTCCGTCCGCCGGCACATACTCTACATAAAACACAATGCGGCAGCCGTTTTGCTTTAGCTGATGCAAAAACGTGTCGCTTGTCACTGCCCCGATATTCTCGGTGGTAACGGTAACAGAGGCGCCAAACAGCATCCCCTTTTGCGAAAACGCCCCCATTGTCTGTGTGAGCTTATCGTATACGCCGTTACCGCGCCGCTCGTCGGTGCAAGCCGCGTCCCCTTCGACGCTCAGTACAGGAACGAGATTGCGGTTTTTATGAAACAGCCTAAGTAGCTCGTCGTCGAGCACCGTGCCGTTGGTAAACACGGGGAACAGAATATCCTTGTGTCGCGCCGCCTTTTGTATCACCTCACGGCGCAGTAGTGGCTCGCCGCCCGCAAGCAGGATAAACGACACCCCTATAGTTTGCGCCTCACAAAACAGTTCATCCCACCGGTTCTCGGAAAGAAGTGGTTTTGCGGTGCTGTCCGAGCAGATGTTGTTTGCCCTTGCATAGCAGCCCTTGCACTGCAGGTTGCAGCTGGATGTGACGCTCCCTATCAAAAACGGCGGCACAGCAACGCCTTGCTTTGCAAGGCGCGCGCGTTTGCGCAGGGCGCGTTTTGCCGCTAGTGTGTACCGTAGCAGATACGCTGCCTCGCGCGGGTTGTGCCAAGAGGCAACGAGCGCGTCTTTTACGAGCCCTTCGATGCCCCTGCCCAGATATGCCGTGAGTTCGCCGTCAACCATAAGTTCCTCCGCTCATTTGTAAAAAACAACGCTGCTCTAATCAAGAAACTGCTGACCGTCCCGCTCGATACCAAGGTGACGGTAGGCTAGGTTTGTCACACAGCGTCCTCTGGGCGTGCGGCTTAAAAAGCCAATCTGCATCAAATATGGCTCATACACATCCTCAAGGGTAATCGACTCCTCACCGATTGCGGCGGCAAGCGTCTCTAGCCCCACGGGGCCGCCCGCATAGTTCTTGATGATGGTACGCAGCATGGTGCGGTCTATCGCATCCAGTCCCAAAGCGTCCACCTCAAGGCGGCTTAGTGCCTCGTCGGCAATCGCGCGGGTGATAACCCCCTGACCGAGTACCTGTGCAAAGTCGCGCACCCGCTTAAGCAGGCGGTTTGCAATACGTGGCGTGCCACGCGAACGCCTTGCAAGCTCGGTGGCGCCGTCCGGGTCGCACGGGATGTCGAGGATGCGCGCGCTGCGGGTGATAATGCTCGTAAGCTCCTCTATCGTATACAGCTCCAGCCGCATGATAACGCCAAAGCGGTCGCGCAGGGGCGCTGTGAGCTGCCCCGCACGTGTGGTCGCGCCGATTAAGGTGAAGTGCGGCAGGTCGATGCGAATCGAGCGTGCGCTCGGTCCCTTGCCGATGATGATATCCAGCGCATAGTCCTCCATCGCAGGGTAGAGCACCTCCTCCACGCTGCGCGAAAGGCGGTGTATCTCGTCTATGAACAGGATGTCACCCTGCCCGAGGTTTGTGAGGAGCGCCGCAAGGTCGCCCGGCTTTTCGATGGCAGGACCCGACGTAATGCGGATGCCCGCATTCATCTCGTTGGCGATGATGCCGGATAGCGTGGTTTTGCCAAGCCCCGGCGGACCATACAGCAAAACGTGGTCGAGTGCCTCGCCCCTGCCCTTTGCCGCCTCGATGAAGATAGACAGGTTCTCCTTGACCTTTGCCTGCCCGATGTACTCGACAAGGGTCTTGGGTCGCAACGAAAGCTCCAGATCGGTATCCTCCGGCACGCTGTCGGGCGCGACTATGCGGTTTTCAAAGTCCATCTCCAGTCCGCTGTTCATGGTGACCCCGCCTTCTTAGTATATTATCCGTCCGCCCGCAACATACCGCGCCTACGGTGGTATGCGAGATGTTGTTTTGCGCTTACAGAGACGAAAGCAGCTTGAGCGCCTGTCGTATCAGTTCGGACGACGAAAGCTCCTGCGGCAGGCTTTTTACCGCGCGCGCCGCGTCTGACTGCCCGTAGCCCAGCACTACCAGTGCGCTGACTGCCTCGCCAGCGCTGCCGCCCACGGCAATCGGTGCGCCTGAGGCAAAATCCTCGCCGACAAGCCCTGAGGTATCGGCGTTTTTCAGCTTGTCCTTTAGCTCCAGTATAATGCGCTGGGCAAGCTTTGCGCCCACGCCCTGTGCGCGGGTGATGGTCTTTGCGTCGTTTGTGGCAACGCACAGCGCAAACCGCTCGGGTGTCAGGTCGCTCAGCACCGAAAGCGCCGCCTTGGGCCCAACCCCCGATACCGAGAGCAGCATCTTAAAGCAATTCAGCTCCGCCATATCCGCAAAGCCGTACAGGTCCAAAACATCCTCCCGCACGTGAAGGTAGGTGTACAGCGTCACCTCGCTGCCCGTCTCGCCCATTTTGGCGAGCGCAAGCGCGGTGGTAACGCACTTAAAGCCCACCCCGCCGCATTCGATTACGGCAAGGTAGGGTTCTTTATGAATCAGCTTTCCTCTTACACTGTACAGCATGGTTTACGCCTTTCTTTGGGTGTGTAGTGCGGCTATCTGCGCGCAGGCAGCCCCATAAGCCGCGAACCCGAGGTGTGCGCGTGGCAGATTGCAATCGCCAGCGCGTCGGCTACATCGTCGGGCTTTGGTACGCACTCCAGCGCAAGCAGCACCCGCGTCATCTCCTGCACCTGCTTTTTCACCGCCTTGCCGTACCCCACAACCCCCAGCTTCACCTGCAAGGGCGTGTATTCGAACACCGGCACCCCGCAGTTTACAGCAGCAAGCAAAATAACCCCCCGCGCCTCGCCCACGGCAATCGCGGTTTTTTGGTTGGTGGTAAAAAACAGCTCCTCCACCGCCACTGCGTCGGGGCGGTAGGTTTGTATCAGGGCGGTTACCCCGTCGTAGATCTGCTTAAGCCGAAGCGTAAACGGCGTGCCGGCGTCGGTGGTCACCACGCGATAATCGATTGTCTTAAACCGGTTTGCGGTGTAATCAATCACGCCGCAGCCCACAATGGCGTAGCCGGGGTCGATGCCCAAAATGACCATCCGCGTCCCTCCGATGAATGATTCTAAATCACTATTATACCACAAACACCTAAGATTTGTGTTGAATTGTCGCGCAATATTTTCACACGACAGCGCAATAATCCCCCATCGCGGACGTCCCACGCGCGGCGGTATGAATACCCCGTGACGGCAAAGCACGTCGCAAAGCAATCATCGCCCATCGCCATTGTAACGACATGGATATCTATGGTTCGGGGCGCACTTTGTGGTTATTATACCATAGCACTATGCGCAGGCGCAATAAACCGCCCGCCGCCGCGCACCGCTATCGACGGCTTTCGCCCTTTTTGTTTACTTATTATTTACAAATTTACGGGGCTGGTTTGTACCGAGTGCACAAAGATTGTCCTCGCTCTGCACACACCGCCAAAATGGACTTGCTTTTGCGCACAAAATGTACTATAATTCCCTTTGTCGCCAAAAATGGCACGCGCAAAACCGCAACTAAATAATGAATTAGGACGATTGGCTCAGCTGGTAGAGCATCCGCGTCACATGCGGAGGGTCGTGGGTTCGAGTCCCTCATCGTCCACCAGGGGTGCTGTCTTCGCAATAGTGGGGGCGGCATTTTTTTTGCTTAAAAACAGCAGAGACAGGGCAAAGCCACCCGCTCATTGAGTCGGGTGGCTTAATCAGTTATGTTGTGTTGCGGTTCATTTCCTATATATTCTCTATTCTTCTTTAAAGCGCATAGCGGCAAACAATAAATACCCATAAACGCCCACCGCAACGGGCAGCACATTAAAAAGCTGCAATAGCGGAAACCGCAATATAAACAGCCCAGTAAACAAATGAATTACGTACAGGTCTGCTATTAAAATCAACATGATGCCGATGCAGACCAAAAGCAACAGCTTGTAGCTTTTCTCCCCTCTGTATCGAGGGGGGAAAAGGCACAGCCAGCCAACCAGCCACCCGTTTAGTATGATGGAGCCTAGAAACAGTACAAGCGTTCCCATACTGGTCGTGTATGTTAACGTTCTTTGATTATCAAGGATGTTTTTAACTATCGTCAGGTTAACAGAACTAAGGATGGGCAACAGCGCTACCAGCACATAATGTATTATCATGGCTAACCGTTTCGTTTCCATTTATTTCGCGCCTCCCTTGTGTAAATTGTTCATAGCCTGCCGCTTTCGCCTATTATATCATAAATTGTACTATTCTGCCATTTAGTTTTTTACGTAGGTTGCATACGCATTACAGATATCGGTGGCTCACAAGGGTTACCCTGCCGTCCTGCTGCTTTTTCAGTATCACCTCACGGCGGCGGCTTGTTGTGCGCACATATTCGTCGATGTCCTCTTTTCCAATCAGCGTATCGTCCTTTTTGTCGGGGTCACCATATCCGTCCATAGTCCACAGTACAAAAGCCATCTCCACTCGGTAGCTGTCACCCAAATCCTCATATCCAAGCAGGAAGGGAACGGGTGCGCTCCACATGCCCATATGAGGGGGAGTGTAAACGCCCTCGGCTTGCATATAAAGATACGGGTACTGTTTTAGGCTGGTATGCCTTATGGTAACCTCATCGCCAAAAATCAGCCGCGCGCTCTCTTTAATATGTTCCTCCATCCAAAACCACGTTTCTTCCATAGCTGACTTTTCGGATACCGATTCCTGCAGGGCAAACAGCTCCTCGCGGTAATTACTTAGTTGCTTATCATAACTGTCGATGGAATAATGCTGGGTATGAAATATCGCGGTTTGAATCAGGTACTGGTTGCCTAGTTCTGACGCAGACGTTACATCCTTGTCTATTACCTCCAGCAACCCCAGATACCGAAGAATCTGCCTGCCCGTGTCATCCAGTTCGATAAGCGATTGTTGCTCTCCCTTATAATACAGCCCTTCATAGGGGATAGACGCGCGAATGGCGGCGTAGTCCTGCGCCGAATCGGTTGCAAGCTTGAGCGGCGGCAGGGTATAAAGCTCGCCCAGCATCCCGACCTCGCCGTCCACCTGATATTGCAGCTGCTCAAAGGTTTTGTGGTTCTCCCGCAGCGTAACGCCCACCGAGGTTAACAGCGGATAGATCTCCCGTTTGGGGTAACGGTCAAACAGCTCCTGCGAAACATCGATGACCAACAAGCCCTGTTGCTGCGTAATTGTTCGAATAGGCAGTTTTGCATCCAATACGGTTTCGACCGCGTTTATCACATCCCATATGGTCACCTCACCATCTGGTGCTTTTACCTCTACCGATTCTAACACGTCCGAATTCGGAAACGCGTGGTAGACGGTAATTACTCCATCGCGCACAAGCTCCACCTTTAACGGCTCGCTGAGCACCTGGGATGATGGCTGTGGCTGTGATGTCACAGGCTCTTGCGTCACCTCGGCGGCGCAGCCCATCGTCATTACCGCGCAGAGCAGTACCCCCGTCGTGCGTAAAGACAGCTTTTTTAATCCTTGCGGCAAGATAAGACACCTACCTTTCTTCATTTTGTATTCTATTCCTTTATTATCCTATTTTGTCTATGTAAAGTCAACCTCGTCGTTTCAGCGTGTTATCATTATACCTTTTAAAACCACCGTGATTGTGGTAGAATAAAGAAGTTGCCATTATCCCGAAATACCACTTTAATTGGACATCATTAAACTGAATTTAATATAACAGACAGAAAGGATAGATTTGACCTATGCAGTACCAGTTTTCGGACAAGATATCGTCCTTGCAGCCGTCGGCGATTCGTGAGATTTTAAAGTTCACCGCCGACCCCGAGGTCATTCCGTTTGCGGCGGGCAACCCCGCACCCGACGCGTTCCCCGTGCAGCTGATTGCCGACATTACGGCGGACATCTTTGCCTCGCAGCCCATCGCCGCGTTGCAGTACAGCCTGACCGAGGGCTACCCGCCCCTGCGCGAGTTGCTCAAAACCATGCTAAAGCAGCGGTACGGTATCGGGCGCGACACCGACGAGCTAATCTGCGTCTCGGGTGCGCAGCAGGGCATCGAGCTTGCGTGCAAGGTGCTGTGCAACGAGGGCGACGCAATTATCTGCGAGCGCCCCACCTTCATCGGCACCATCAACTCGTTTAAATCCTACAACGCGCGGCTTATTGGCATCGACGCCGTGGGCGACGGGCTGGACCTTGATAAGCTGGAGCAGGTGCTAAAGCAAAACACGGTGCGCTTAATCTACGTCATCCCCAACTTCCAAAACCCGAGCGGTCGCACCATGAGCCTTGAGGCAAGAAAAGGCGTATACGCCCTCGCAAAACAGTACGGCACCATGATTTTAGAGGACAACCCCTACGGCGACCTGCGCTTTGCAGGCGAGGACATCCCCTCCATCAAGAGCTTTGACGAGGACGGCATTGTCATCTACTGCGGCAGCTTCTCCAAGGTGCTGTCGCCGGGGCTGCGGGTGGGCTACGTGCTGGCGCCCTCCCCCGTGGTGCAGAAGATTGTGGTGGCAAAGCAGGCGTCCGACGTACACACCTCCATCCTCTCGCAGATGATCTGCGCGCAGTTCTTAACCCGCGTAAGCTTTGACGAGCACATCGCCCGCCTGCGTGAGATCTACCGCAGAAAATGCACCCTGATGCTCGAAGGCATGGACAAGGGCTTCGGCGGCAAGGTGACGTACACCCGCCCCGAGGGCGGACTGTTCCTATGGTGCACCCTTCCCGAGGGTTCTGATATGATGGGCTTTTGCCGCGAGGCGGTACAGCGCAAGGTCGCGGTTGTGCCGGGCAGCGCGTTTATGCCCGAGGCGGGCGACCAAACGGTGTCGTTTCGCATGAACTTTTCCACCCCCACCGACGAGCAGATTGTAAAGGGCGTTGCCATCCTATCCGATCTGATCGCGGGGACGTTTTAAAGAAAGGCGCGGATGATACGATGCAGGAGAATAGTTCCCCCGCAAAAAAGAAGGTCATATTCAGCGGAATACAGCCCACCGGCGTATTTACGCTCGGTAACTATATCGGCGCGCTGCGCAACTGGGTTAAGCTGCAGGAGGAGTACCTCTGCGTCTACTCGGTGGTAAACATGCACGCCATTACGGTGCGGCAGGACCCCGCTCTACTTCGCCAGCAAACCCTATCCTCCTACGCGCTGCTGCTTGCCTGCGGGCTGGACCCGCAAAAGAGCCTGGTGTTTATACAAAGCCATGTGCCCGCGCACGCGCAGCTTGCATGGGCGCTGGGGTGCAACGCACAGTTCGGCGAGCTTTCACGCATGACGCAGTTTAAAGACAAAAGCCAAAAGCACGCGGACGACGTGAACGTGGGCTTGTTCACCTACCCCGTGCTGATGGCGGCGGACATCCTGCTGTATCAGGCGGACCTTGTGCCGGTGGGTGTTGACCAAAAGCAGCATCTGGAGCTTGCGCGCGACATCGCCCTGCGCTTTAACGGGCGGTTTGGCAACACCTTTGTGGTGCCGGACGGCTATATCCCTAAGCTCGGCGCCAAGGTGATGAGCCTGCAGGAGCCGACCAAGAAGATGAGCAAATCCGACGACAACCCAAAATCGTATGTCTCGATACTCGACGCGCCCGAGGTCATCATTAAAAAATTCAAAAGCGCCGTGACCGACAGCGACGCCCGCGTGTGCTACGCCGAGGGCAAGGACGGCATCAACAACCTGATGACCATCTACTCCATCGTTACGGGCAAGGAGCTTGACGCAATCGAGCGTGAGTTTGACGACAAGGGCTACGGCGACTTTAAGCTAGCCGTGGGCGAGGCGGTTGCCGAGCACCTGCGCCCCGTGCGCGAAAACCACGCCCGCCTGATGCAGGACAAGGCGTACCTCGAGCAGTGCTACACCGACGGCGCAAAAAAGGCTGCACACTTTGCCCAGCGCACGCTCGACAAGGTATACCACAAGGTCGGGTTTGTTAAAAATCCGTTTTAAACCAAAAATCATTCCAACATTATTTGCGGGCTGTCGGCGAGGCAGCCCGCTTTTTTATGCCTGCTGCCTTACATTTGCGGGAATAATAGCGCAACAACCATCAATACTAACTACGGGGTTTGTATTTTACCACTACGTCCTACCTTCAAACCCCTTTTTAATGATTTGCGAAGGGAGTTTTATTATGTCTCAACTAAACCATATGGAGCTGCAAAACCTAAGGCATCTAATCGGTTCGCACGATACCTCGATGCAGAAGATGCAAACCTACGCACAGCAGTGCCAGGACCCGCAGCTTAAGCAGTACTTTGAAAAATCTGCGCAGGACGCGCAGCAAACCAAGCAAAAGCTGATGTCATTTTTAGCATAAAAGGAGGAAGAACACGCATGCTACAGGATAAAGTGATGGCAAACGACGCGCTAAGCGGGGTAAAAAGCAGCTTGACGTTTTACGCAAATGCCATTTCGGAATGTTCAAACACAAACCTGCGCTCCACCATTCAGCAGATTAGAAACAACTGCGAAACCTCGCAGTTCGAGCTGTATCAGCTTGCCCAGCAGAAGGGGTTTTATCAGCCCGCAACAATGGCACCCGACCAAGAGGTTCAAGAGATTAAAAGCCAGCTTCAGGGCGGCTAGTGATACGGTCTTTTCATTCAAATTAAATGTTTTAGCGTAAGTGAGTAAAGGGAGTGCGGCAGAAAAATGCCGCATTCCCTTTTGTTCTTGTGCACAAACCCCTGTGGGGATATAATGGATGGTGATACAGTAAGCTAGCCAAATCGTACACCAACTGCTAGGACAAAATTCCCATTTTGGTTTATCATTGACACAAAGGAGGGGCGGAGTATGGACTTAATCAAGCGGCTGGACCACGCGCTCGACTACATTGAGGAGCACCTGACCGAGAAGGTTGATTACGCAACGCTGGCTAACATTGCCTGCTGCTCACAGCACCAGTTCCAAAAGAACTTCTCATTTTTGATCGGGGTGCCGCTCAGCGAGTATATCCGGCGCAGGCGAATCACCCTTGCGGCGTTTGAGCTGCAAAACAGCGACTGCAAGGTCGTTGACGTCGCGCTCAAGTACGGCTACGAATCGCCCGAAGCGTTTGCGCGCGCGTTTTTGTCGATTCACGGCGTGTCCCCCACGGCGGCGCGCGCGGCAGGCACCGCACTAAGCGCCTACCCCCGCCTGTCCTTACAGATTACTGTACAAGGAGTGACCAGAATGGATTACCAAATTGTGAATCGCGAGGCGTTTACGGTGTACGGCATTGAGCGGATGTTTGACATGACAAACGACCAAAACCTAACCGACATCCCAAAGTTTTGGCAAGAGTGCCTGCAAAACGGTGAGATTGATAAGCTTGCCCTGTCGCTTGGCGCACAGAACGGCGGCGACAGCGACGGTGGGCGGTGCCCGGTGGGCGCCATCTGCAGCTACGGCAAGATAGACGGGCCACGCTTCCCCTATATGCTGTGCGTGGAAAAGGCACCGGGCTCAAACCCCGCAGGCTATACCGAGGCGGTGGTGCCCGCCTCCACCTGGGCGGTGTTCCGCTCCGAGCCGTACGACGACGGCGACGGCAGTGTGACCATCGCCTGCCAAAACCTCTACAAGCGCATCTACCGCGAGTGGTTCCCCACCGCAAGCTATGTAGAGCAGCCGGGCTACGAAATGGAGATCTACTACTGGAGCAAGACCGGCAAACCCTATATGGAGGTATGGAATCGCGTGCAGCCCAAGTAAAATGGCACAGCTTACAACAAAACGAAAACAGAGGTTGTGGTTAAACCTCTGTTTTCGCATATTTATGCGGTTTACGGTACGCAAAATCAAGCAAAACGTTTTCATCTACAGTGAATGGAAGAACAAATTATTCCCCTCTGGCATGTATCGTCACTGTTTTATGTCCGAGCATTGAAGCCGCCCATACGAAATCGACGATAGAACCGGCTATGAAACATATCAGGACTGCAGTCCAATATGGATACTGTATAATAAGCAAAGGCAATACAATAATCGTCGTTGAAAAGACAAACCCCGCAAGCGCGATAAAAACGCCTTGCCAAAGAGTAACCACGATGGTCTCTGCGGGGTCAATCCCAGGCACAAGTACAGACCTTCTTATAACAGCCTTGTATCCTAACAGCCGGTAAGCAATATAATGCCCCAACTCGTGTACAACCAGCAGCACCATGGCAATCATAACCAGCCCGGCAAAATTCCATGACATAAATTTACTCATGATACTCCCTCGCCTTTCAGATGTCTGTTAATACATCTTGAAAATCACTTTGCTCCCCTTGTGCAAAGTGCTTGATTATTTCCCACGCAATCTTGGCGCAGGATGCATCGTAGCATTCCCCATAGGGGTCTAAAAAACCATGCCCCGCCGCAAAGATATGTACGGCGGTATTGTTTCTGGTTACGGCGCTGGCCGTTGCACATACGTCAAACGAGTCCTGCTCGGCAAACAACAGCAGTGTAGGAACCTCGGGCGTTGTGTCGGTGTAATCGCGAATGCGCGAGCCGTAGCAGCAGATTACCCTATCGCACAGCGCATGATTACTGCACAGCCACGCGAGCGTCGCCCCCACGCTAAACCCCATAAGGATTACCCTTGCGTAGTGCGGGCGCAGTTTTTTTAGCATGCGCCTGACACGTGCAGCCTGTGCAAAGCCGCCGCGCTGCATAAAATGGCGGTACGCGTGCTCCCGCTCGGCATACCCAAACGGCGGCGAGCCGTTGATATTCGGGCAGTAAACGTCATAGCCGTCGCCCGCGTAGCGGTCGCATTGGTCGGTAATAAATCGGTTGACGCCGTATATCTCATGGAGTATGACCAACGCCGTATCTGAGCCGCTTTTTTGTATCAGCAAAGCCCTGTCCCCCTCCGCTACATGCTCGACGCAAGGTAGCGCTTGAGGTTTTCGGCGTCCATGGTGCGGATGTACGCCATCTCCTTGGTGATGATGCCCGACTTCACCAGCTTTGCAAGGTGAAAATCCATCGGCTGCATGCCCATGGATACACCAGTCTGGATGCAGGAGTTGATCTGATGGGTTTTACCCTCGCGCACCAAGTTTGCAATCGCGTCGGTGGCAAGCATAATCTCCAGTGCCGCCACACGCCCCTTGCCGTCCGCCACGGGGATGAGCTGCTGAGTGATTACCCCCTCCAGAATGCTCGCGGTTTGGATGCGTATCTGCTGCTGCTGGTGGGGGGGGAACACGTCGATGATGCGGTCTACCGTGTTCGCGGCACCGTTGGTGTGCAGGGTGGATAGCACAAGATGCCCCGTCTCTGCCGCTGTAACCGCCGCGCTTACCGTCTCCACATCGCGCATCTCGCCCACCAAAATCACATCGGGGTCCTCACGCAGCGAGGCGCGCAGGGCGGCCGCAAAGGAGCCTGTATCCTCGCCGATCTCGCGCTGGTTGATGATGGACTGGTTGTGGCGGTGCAGGTACTCGATGGGGTCTTCGATGGTAATGACGTGGGCCCGGCGGTTTTGGTTGATGTAGTTGACCATTGCCGCAAGGGTGGTGGATTTGCCGCTGCCCGTGGGTCCTGTAAGCAGCACCAGCCCGCGCTGCTTCATCGAAAGCGTCTTCAGGCACTCGGGCATATTCAGCTGCTCTAGGGTGGGTATCTCCTGCACCAGCAGGCGGATTGCCACGGCAAAGCTGCCGCGTTGACGGTAGGCGTTAACACGAAAGCGTCCGCCCGGCATGACAAACGAAAAATCGACCTCACCCTTCTTATTAAAGGTATTTAAGCGGTCTTCGGTAAGCATGGCGGATATGATGCGCTCGGTTTGCTCCGGCAACAGCGGACTGTACTCCGCAAGCTCCATCAAATCGCCGTTTACGCGCACGATGGGCGGCTTGCCCACGGTGATGTGCAGGTCGCTTGCCTTTTCCTCCCGCGCCCGGGTAAGCAGTTCTTGAATATCCATTTCGTTTTCGCCCTCCGCACTGTTGTTCCAATTCAAAACCACGATAAATAGCGTGTTGCATTATACGCTGTAGGTCACCTTAATCAGTTCCTCGATGGTGGTTATGCCCTTTAGCACCAGCTGGGTCAGGTTGTGGCTTAAGAATGAGGTGCCCTGCTTAACCACATACTCGCGGATGTCGTCGTCGCTCGCCTTTTTGGTTATCATGGCGCGCACCGTTTTATCAATAACCACCACCTCGTGTATGGCGGTTCTGCCCTTGTAGCCCGTACCGTTGCAGTAGGGGCAGCCCTTGCCCTTGTACAGCGTCGTGCTCTGCTCAAGACCCAGCATCACGTTCTCCTCCAGCGACGACTCGTAAGCCTGCTTGCAGTTGGGGCACAGCTTTTTTACCAGACGCTGCGCGGCAATGCCGACCACCGAGCTCGAAACCAAATACTCCGGCACACCCATATCCACAAGGCGGGTGATGGCGGAAACTGCGTCGTTGGTGTGCAGGGTGGAAAGCACCAGATGCCCCGTTATCGCGGCGCGGATGGCAATCTGCGCGGTCTCGCCGTCGCGTATCTCACCAATCATGATGATGTCGGGATCCTGACGCAGTATAGAGCGCAAACCGCTTGCAAAGGTAAGCCCCGCCTTGGGGTTTACCTGCACCTGATTCACGCCCTCCATGCGGTATTCCACCGGGTCTTCGACGGTGATGATGTTCACATCGCTGGTGTTTAACTGGCGCAGTACGGCGTACAGGGTGGTCGATTTACCGCTTCCCGTCGGTCCCGTTACCAGAATAATGCCGTGGGGGCTTTTGATGATGTTGTCAAACAACGTCAGGTTTTGCTGAGAAAAGCCCAGCTCGCGGATGGTCATGGTAGAGGTGTTTTGCGTTCCCAGTACACGAACCACCGCCTTCTCCCCCGTTACGGTGGGCAGAATAGAAAGGCGGATATCCACCGTTTTGCCGTCTACGTTCATCTCAAAGCGGCCGTCCTGCGGGATGCGCCGTTCGGCGATATTTAAGCCGCCCATAATCTTTAAACGGGTAATTAGCGTGTTGTGCGCCGCAACATTTAGCTTCATCTGATCCACCAGCACGCCGTCAACGCGTAGGCGCACCTTGGTGACGGTGCGTGTCGCCTCAATGTGCACGTCGCTTGCGTTAAGCTGTATGGCGTTTGAAACAATGGAGTTGATTAGCCGCACGATGGGTGCGCTGTCGATGCGCTCATCCATCTCGCTGGTCATTGCGGCAATCTCGCTGGGGGAGAAAAACTCCTCGTCTACGTCGCTTGCCGCTTCGTGCGCGTGCTGCTGAGAGTAAAAGTGATCGATCTTGCCTTTAATCTGCGTGGCGGTGGCAAGCACCGTTTTAATCTCGCAGCGCGACTCAAAGCGCACGTCCTCCACGGCGTAGTAGTTCATCGGGTCGCTCATAGCAACGGTCAGCATGCCGCCCGACCGCAAAACGGGAATCAGGGTATATTTTTTTGCCGTGCTCTCGTGAATGCTGTGCACCGCATCGGCGGAGATGGAGATGTTGTCAAGGTCAACAAACTCCACGCGCAACCGCTGAGACAGGCAGTACATCAAATCCCGCTCGGATACAAAGCCAAGCTCGGTCAATACGTCACCCAGCCGCTTGCCCGGGGTGCGCTTTTGCTCGGCAAGCGCGCTTGTGAGCTGCTCGTTTGTAATGTAGCCACCCTCAAGCAGCACCTGCCCAATGGGTAGATTCTTTCGCTGTCCCGCCTGCTGCATCGTATTAACCCCGCCCTTTTTTCCTCGAATTTAATAAAATTTCGTTTGCCAAATTATCACTTCTATTATAGAATAAAGCCAGTGCAGATTCAACAAAAATCCACATCGTGTGTTACCTTGTCTGTCAAAACCAGACGAATTTGAATAGAAGGATTGGTGTACCGATGATGGTTGACGGTACTATGCTGCTGGTGCTCGCTGGTGTGCTTGGACTATTGTTCGGCAGTTTCCTCAATGTATGTATCTACCGCATCCCGAAAAAGGAATCGATTGTAACGGGTGCGTCTCACTGTACCGCCTGCGGCACACCCATTCGCCCGGGCGACCTAATTCCCGTTTTTAGCTACCTATTTTTGCGTGGACGCTGCCGTGCGTGCGGTGTGCACATCAGCATTCGGTATCCCCTGATAGAACTAATAAACGCCGCCGCGTGGGTTTTGGTGTCGCTTAATTTTGGGCTTACGCCCGAAAGCCTTATCTACTGCGCGTTTGCGTCGGTGCTGTTGATTGCTGCGATGATAGACATCGACACCCTGCTGGTGCCACCCTCGCTGACCTTGTTTATCCTTGTACTCGGCGCAGTCAGCCTGTTTGTGCTACGCGACATGCCGTTCTATGAGCGGTTAATCGGTCTTGCGGTGGGGGGGCTGCCCTTTTTGCTGGTTGCGGTTGTAACACGCGGTGGTATGGGCGGCGGCGACATCAAGCTGATGGCGGTGTGCGGTCTTGTGCTTGGCTGGCGGCTTATTCTGCTGTCGCTGCTCGTATCGGTGGTGGCAGGGGGCGTTTACGCCGCGGTGCTGTTGCTGACAAAGCGCAGTAAAAAGGGTGCCGAAATGCCGCTCGTGCCCTTTCTTTCGGGCGGGATGTTTGTATGCCTGCTGTGGGGCGAGCGGCTTCTGTCGTGGTATCTGGGGATGTTCTTCTAACTCTAACGTCAATAAAAAACTATACAAACAAACGGACGCGACCGCGTCCGTTTTTGCTTTGTTTTGGGGTCTTTTATACGCGTCCCCTCGCCGCTGCTTCAATCAGGGATGCGCTGTGTTTTCGGGCTTTAAATCCTTTGCCATGGTTTGCAGCCCGCTCAACTTTAGGCGACTGACCTTTTTCTGGTTGATGCCAAGCCTTTTTGCCACCTGCTCCTGCGTCATGCCGCCAAAAAACAGCGCACGGATGACCCTGCTCTGCATCTCGCTGAGCTTAGACAACGCCTGATAAAGCGCGATATGGTCCTCGATGGGTAGATGAAACGAGGTATAATGCAGCGTCTTAATGTTAGACACGTCAATCTCATCGATGCTCACAAGCCCCGCCCGCATCACCTCGCGTACGCTGCGCACCGTAACGCCAAGCTCCTCGGCAATGCGTTCGGCGGTGGGAATCTCGCCGTACTCCTTCACGCTGCGCTGGATAGAACGGTCTACCTTTGCCTGCAGCTCCATAACGCAGCCCGGGCGGCGGTAGCTAATCTCCTTACGCACATAGTGGCGTATGGCGCTAATGATGCACTCGCTTGCCCATGTGGTAAACGATGCGCCCGCCTCCGGCTTATAGGTGGATAGCGCCTTTAACACGCCCTCCATCCCGGTTTGAAACAGATCGTCCTTGCTGCAGCTGCCGCCGTACAACGACGCAAAGTGCCGCACCAGCGGCTCGGCAGCCTCGGTTACCAGCGCGCAGTTCTCCCTTGTTTTACACAAAAAATATTGTCTTGCCGCGCTGTTCAGGGTCATGTTTCACACCCCTTTTTAACTGTCACTTACTACGGTGTAAGAATCTCCGAGCCATCGGGACGGTAGAATAGAATCTCTTTGTACTGGGTAGCCGCCGTGCCCGCTATGGTATCGGTATCTCCTAGCATATTGGTCAAAAAGATGTCCTTTGTCAGCTCAAACAGCCGCTCGCCGGTACTTGTTTTGTTTACCGTAATCGTCACCCGCAGTATCTTCGTCGCAGCCTTTTGCTTAGAAAACGAGATATCCATCGTGTAGCCCGCGGTAATCCCCTGCGAAATCGCGTCGGTTCGCGGGGTGACGGGTGTGGTCTGGCGGTACAGCTGCAGCCTGCCTGCGTTAAAGGACAGCAGATGAGCGTTTGCCGGTACACCTGGCGACGAAGGGGTAGCCGTATAAGGGCGAAGCTCCAACACATTGGTGGAGTACACACTACCCTCAATGTAATCCATCGCAAGGTTTGCTATTGACTTTGCCTCGGCAATATCGCGCGTCTTTGCAAACATTGTCATGGTCGGAAATACAAACATCGTTATCGCGATAAACAGGATAGAAAACACAGCGATGGAGACCAGCAGCTCCATCAGCGTTAGGCCTTTGTTGTTGTTTAAGCGTTGGGTCATGGTGCTGTGCCCCCTGTGCTGATATTACGGCGCACTGCTGCTACCGCTGCTGTTCACATAGGTTTCTAGCTTCGCGCCCGTTTCGGGGTCTTCTGTCTGTATCACAACACCGTTTCCGGTTATGGTCGTGCCGTCTGAAAACGTGATGGTAATTTCCTTCGTCAAACCAACCACCCCTGCGGGCAGGGTTGCGGTGCCCTCGTCCATCACCTTCTCAAGCGTGGTCGCCATCGACGCAGTGCCGTGGTTGAGTACCACCGCCTTGCCCTCCAGCTTAATGGCGGGCAGAAAGATTGCGGCAAAGCCCACCGCCAGTATGGCAAGTATCGCCATGCTAATCAGCAGTTCCATCAGGCTAAGCCCGTTGTTGTTTTTTAGTATACGCTTTATCTTATCCATTGGGGGTTCTCCTTTAGGGGGTGTATGCAGGTGTTTGTTGCGTGTTACTCGCCGCGTGTGGTGTATACCCCCACGAGCGAAACCCCGCCGCCTGCGCCGCCGCCCGCTCCGCCACCACCCACCGAGACATCCCCGATGCCGGGGATTTTGGGGTAGTTGGGGGTTTGGTAGTACAGGTTCGCGCCTGCTTGCAATTGGGATGAGCCTACTATCATGTTGCCCACAAACATCGAACCGCCGTTTGCCGTTAAATCACCGTACGGCATAATGACATATGCCGCAAGTTTTGCACTGCCACCCAAAACAATTGCATTCTTTTCACTTGCGACTTTGCCGTAGGGTGCAATGATGCAAACCTGCGGCTTGATGTCCTTTGTAATGTCATCGCCTGTACCCACAATACCCAGCTTGGTATAAGACAACGAGTTAAAGTTAACCCCTTTTGCAAGGTGCAGAATTAGCTGGTTTGCCCCCGCTACCTTTACGCTACACGAGCTGAATACATTCTTTGAACTGTTAGTGATATACCAGTGCACATCGCCCGCTGAGGTATCGACAACAATCGTTCCATTAAAGTTGCTTACGGTGCCCAGTGTGCCCGATTGTGACACAGTTAAGCTTTGCTGCCAACTGCCGTTTATATTGACGGTGTTGCTTTTAAAACTGTTTACAAAGGCCTCGTACACCGGCAAATCGACTAGCTTATCCAGTTCTTCAATTGCATCCCCGTAGCTCATGTCCGGCAATTCGTAACCGTTTAAAGTCGGCGAATACCCCTCAAACACTGTAAGGGATGAAAATGAGTTATCGTTTTGATACCGCTTATACGTACCACCGAAATAGATGCGGTTTATCTGGGTTCTCAATGTGCAGTTGCGAAAGTCCCCGTTTCCCCACACTATAACGTTCCCCGGTCTGCTAACGGAAAATCCGCTGCCGCCCATATTGCCGCCCACCAAAATCTGCGAGCCGGACAAAGCCGAAATACCGCCGCCATTGCCATATAGGTTTCCGGCACAGTAGATATTGCCATCCACCTCTACGCTAACGCTACCGAGTGTCAGGTTGTCGTTTGCGTAGATGTTGCCGCCTTTTCCATTGTATTTTTTTACCTTTGGTCCACCTGTAATAGAGACTGGTCCGTCCACATACAGATTCCCGTACACGTTCACACCAGCAGGCAGGCTGATGGTATCGTTAATCATCAAATCGCCATAAATGTTTGCCCCGCCGCCCAGCGTAGAACCCACCCCGTTTAACTTGGTGGCTGTAACAAGGTTCTGTCCAAACGGAAAAGCACTGTCTTCCACCGCAAGAATAACGCTCATCTTGCGCGTTTTACCGTCCACCTCGGCGTTGGAAATCAACTCGTAATGCGTCTCGTCCAGCTTATTCACCGTTAAGGTGTATTCCCCCAGCTGCGGGTCGGTGGTCTTAACACTGGTCTTGCCGTCTAGGCTGTCCAACAGCGCCTTCGGGTCTGCGTCGGCTTTTACGTAATCCACCGCCGCAAGCACGGCAGAGCGCGCGGTAAAGTACGCCTGCTGCGTCTGGTAGTCGGTCACCGCGTTTCGGCTTGCGTTAGCAGAAAGGGTAAGCGCCGCCATGCCAAACACAAGCAGCAGGGCAAATACGATAATCACCATCAGCAGGGTGCTTCCCCTTCGGTTCTTTGCATGGTGCAGTAACATTTTGACGACCCCCTTTACGGCGCGGCGTGGGTGCGTGCATCGGCTGTGATGGCGCATCCTGTCTGTTTAGATAATCTTCGTTTTTCCCTCGGGCAGGTCAAACGCAAGGTTTAACATGTCGTCGGTGTAGTATTTGGGAATAGAATAAACCTGCATGGTCACTGTCGCGGTCAGGATATCCCTTGCGCCGGAATCATCGTCGCGGATTTTAAACTCTATACCCGCTATCTGCAGCGTTCTGCCCGAGCGCATTAAAAGGTCGATAAAATACATCAGGTTGTCGTAGTAGCAGTCGGCGGTAACCGCAACGGTGTTTACGTACACAAGGTCAATCGCAGGCGGCTCGGTCGCTACCTCCTGCTCCGCGGCAGCGGGGATGCTCTGGCCGTTTATCTGGCTGACCAGATCATCAAGGGCAATGCGCAGCATGGGCACAACGTCGGTGTACTGCGAGATGTATACCGAGCCGCGTTCCTCTATCTGCACCTGACTGTTGCGTAGCCCTGCCTCTTCGGTAAAGCCAAACATCCACAGCCCCATCTTCTCGTTGTCAAAGGGCGGAAAAAAGCGCGCGGATTGCTCCTCGCCCGCCGCCCTTGCCTCGGCGACCTTTTCTTCCATATTTGCGTTAGAGAGCACAAGGGTCTGCATCTCAAGCTGCTTTGCCTCAAGCTCCGCGAGCAACGCGGCGTTTGCCGTATAGTTTTCTGCCGCAGGCAGAAACAAAAAGCGAACCGGCAGCACCCACACAAGCACCAGCACCAGTATAAATATAAGGATTTGTTCCCGTTTTCCCATCTTCATGGTATCATTCATCCCTTTCGCCCGCCCTTTTTACTAAGGGACGCGGCAATGAAATGGAGACTGTGCTCTTATTTATCTCCTGCCTTGTAAACGCCGCTAACTTCAAACTCCACCACGCCGTCGGTATTAACCGTATAGCCATTGTAGACTATGCCGTTCATTGCGCCGGTATCCCGTAGGGCGTTCACAAAGATCATCGGGGTTTTTTCGCTCTTACTTTCGCATTTCATAACCACGCTGCCCCACTGCATTGAAAACTCAACCACCTTCATATCGGTTGGCATGCAACGTGCAATCTGCAAAAATCCCGCGGAGTCGATCACCGGCAGGGTGTAATACCGCGCATACGCCTGCCCGGTCACGCTGCCATACTGCTCGTACAGGGCGACAATGGCGCGTTTGTACAGGGTATCCTCCGCAAGCTGTTTGTTCTGCTCGTCCGTCAGGTACGCCCTTTTTTGCTCGATGCCGTCAAGCAGCAGTCCGTTTGCGCTGTATATCAGCAGACCGCCGCCCGCCTGTAGACCGATGGAAAGCGCGATCAGCACGCCGAGCACGACCACCACAGGGGAAACCGATTCTTTTACCTTTATCTCCTTTAAGCCGGAGTAAAAGTTAATATCCTTTTGCATATCCGGGCACCTCCGTTATTTTGCAAGCCCGCGAAAGTCGTCGCGTTATTACCGCTTTGCAATCGCTCCAATGGCGTTAAGGTACAAAGAAAGCTCTGTTTTCGCAGGACAGGTTACGCCCGAAATGGTTTGGATGCGCTCTACCGTCAGGTCGAGCACCGACGCAAGGTAGGCGTCCAGTCCCTTTATCACCGACATCCCGCCGCACAACAGCACCGTCTGCACTGGTGAGGCAAGCCGTCTGGAAAGCGCAAACTGCAGCATGCGCGAAAGCTCCTGAGACAGGTACTGCAGCAGCATCGACGACGCCTGCGCAAAGCGAGAATCCTGCTCCAGCGCTTCGGGGGAAAGGTCCGCGCCCTCGATTACCTGCTGGGGGGTGTCAAACCCGTCCAGTCGCTGCATGGCGCTAAAGAACTCCTCGCAGGGTGTCTTTACACAGCGGGTAAACAGTAGCGTCCCACCACTGTACAGGTAGATGTGCACGATGTGTGCGCCCATCTCGCATACGATATAACTGCTATCACGCAGAGAAAACTCATTTACCGCTGGACCACGCATCAGCTTAGAAAGCGCGCTCGGGTGCATCTGAAGCGACCCTTCCTTTTTGCGCAACAGGCTCGTCAGCTCCAAATACTGTGACACCATCACCTTGGGCATGCCCGAGGCGTTTACCTTTTGCATATGCGGGGCATCGGGCACCTGCTCATGGTTTTGCAGATAATCCACCGCATAGCCGTCGCCGCCCGTCAGCTGCTGATACATCTCGTTTTGCACAATAGGGGCAAGCCGCCGTTCGTCTACGCGCGGCACGGTAAGCTCCCGATGCAAAATCTCGGTGCTGCCCACCGTAAAGCAGAGCGTTTTTGCTGTAAAGTGGTCGCGCTCAAGGCAGGAGCGGATGGCGTTTGCCACATCGCCTACCATCAGCAGGTTGCCGTCCTTTACCGCCCCTTCGGGCGTGGCAACCATGGCGGCTCGCTTGACCACAACGCCAAGCCCCGCGGGGGTTCCCTCTACTATTTTTATAAAGCTGCTTCCCACGTCGATTGAAAGTATCACAAATACCCTTCCTCCTCGAGTGCCTGTATCACATCAAATACCGTTTAAAACCATCGGCTTAAACCGATCGCATTTTACTTAAAGACCCGCCACGGCCTGATATGCAGACATCATCGGCATGATAACCGATAGCACGATAAACCCAACCACAATACCCAGCACGACAATCATGACAGGCTCGATGGAGGCAACCATCGCGGAGATGGCGCTGTCCGCCTCATCGTCGTAAAACACTGCAGTCTTATGCAATATATCGTCCAAAGCGCCCGATTCTTCACCCACCGATACCATTGAGGAAAACATCGGCGGAAACACCCCGACCTTTTCAATGACGGAGGACAAGGAAACACCCTTGCGCACCTCCTCGATGGCGGATTCCATATGGTAATCAAGCACCGCGTTGCCCACCACGCGGGTGGAGATCTCAAGTGCCGTAATCAGCGACATACCGCTGGCAAACAGCGTGGCAAGTGAGCGCGAAAACCGCGCTGTGATAATCGTCTTTTGCAGCTTGCCAAAGAACGGCAGCTTCAACAACAAGCCGGAGATTACCCTCCTGCCCTGTTTGGATCGCCACGACATAAAAATAAACACAAACAGCCCGATAGCCCCAAGCAGGATGAGCAGCCATTTTTCCTGCACAAAGGTGCTTACCGCAAGCAAAAACTTGGTGATTGCCGGCAGTTCTGTGCCCATCGATTCAAACATCGTAAAGAATTTGGGGATAACAAACCCGAGTAGCACCATCATAACAACTACGCCAGTCACCATTAAGGCAATTGGGTAGATCATGGCGTTTGTCACCTTGCTTTTTAGCTTATGCTCCTTTTCAAAGTGCTCGGACATACGCATCATAATCGTATCGAGCGAGCCGCTCATCTCGCCCGACTCCACCATGTTAATGAGCAGCGACGGAAACGCCCCCTGCTGGTTCATGGCAATCGACAATCCAAGCCCCTTTTGCACGCCCTCGTACACGCCAATCAGCGCCTGGCGTGTTGGCTTCTTGACCGCCTGCCGGTACAGGGTCTCTAGGCATTTAATTACGGTGAGGCCTGCGTTAAGCATAGTGGAAAACTGGCGGCATACCAGCGCAAGCTCTCGCGTCTTTAGCTTTGAGCTGCCAAAGGTTCGCTGCGCGGTCAGCGCGTCGGCACGCGCCTCGCTGTAGGTTATGCAATACTCGCCCCGCTGCTTAAGCTTTGCAAACAGCTCGGCGGGGTTGTCCGCATCCGCAAGCCCTTTTATTAACGCGCCGCCCGCCTGCTGCGCCTCGTACCGATAGGTTGGCATCGACTGGTCCCTCCCGCTGTGTCTATATCAAAAACTTCTTATTAGTATTTTGTGTGCAAGCCCTGTTCCCGAAAACGTTTTCGTTAGTTTTCATCAAAAGATATCAAATTTCGCTTTACTAATTGTAGCATATTAACTTATAAATTCAATATATTTTTCCCTTTAAATGTTTAGTTTGTTAACATTGCAATTAAATATCAATCATTTGCTTCCATTTTTTATCAATATACACTGTGGTTCTCACTTATTCTACCGAAAATTCAAACTTTGTTTCGTTGCCTTCGCAAAAGAAACCATACAACAATCCCGCCATAAATGCTTATATAACATACTACTTCAAGAATGTGTACTTTTGCAAGCAGATTGTATGAATAATGGATATTCTATTGTTTTTATATGAAATAGGTCTTGACACCGCACACCGAAATGGTTATACTTGCGTAGTTAGCTATTGCTAACTTACCAACTGCCCGACGCCATGCGTCAAAACGAAAGGGAAAAAGTATGAAGTTGAAATCGATTTGCTTGTTTGTTGCCGCGCTCACATTTGCGTTGGTGACGACCGCCTGTTCCGCCTCCCCTTCCACATCAGAAAATCCGTCATCCGTAAACGATACGCCCGTCTCCTCCTCGAACGCCCAGCCCTCTGCCGAATACCCCATCGTCATCAAGCATGCCTTTGGTGAAACGGTAATAGAGAGCAAGCCGGAGCGTGTTGCCGCCATCTCGTGGGGCAACCCCGATCTTCCTTTGGCATTGGGTGTGCTGCCTGTGGGTCTCTCTGAGGCAAACTACGGCGTTACCGACAGCCGACTGCTGCCCTGGACCACCGACCGACTGGCCGAGCTTTCAGCTACCGAGCCGGTGCTGTTCCGCGACTCCGACGGTCTTGATTTTGAAGCGATAAGCGACGTTTCCCCCGACGTCATCCTCGCGGCGTATTCGGGTATTACGCAGGAGGAATACGACCTTCTCTCCGAGATTGCCCCCGTTGTTGCGTACCCAACACTTCCGTGGCAGACCTACTGGCGCGAGCAGATAACCCTAAACGCAACGGGTCTTGGGCTGCAGGCAGAGGGTGAGCAGCTGGTTAGCGACCTTGAAACGATGATTGAAGATAAGGTGAGCCAGTACCCTGAGATAAAGGGAAAGACCGCCGCGTTTATCTATTTTATCCCCACCGATTTTTCGCAGTTCTACGTTTACCTGCCCGTTGACCCCCGCGCAGCGTACCTGACCGATCTTGGCATGGTCTTCCCCCAAAGCCTGATGGACCACGCGGGAGAAAACCCAAGCTTTACCATTACCTTAAGTGCTGAGAACGTCGACCTGCTTAGTGAGCTTGATATGATACTCGCATACGGCGACGACAACCTTTTGCAGGCAATCAAGGCGGACGCACTGCTTGGCACCATCCCCGCCATAAAACGGGAATCGGTTGTGTTTATTGAGGACAACTCGCCCCTTGCGGCATCTGCAACGCCCAGTGCCCTTTCCATCCCCGCAACCATCGACGAGTACCTTGCATTAATTAGCGAAGCGGCGCAAAAGGTAAAATGAGCAATTCTACAGTAAGCAATGGCACTAGCCGTGCGATACAGCCTGGTGTGCGTACCTATAAAATCATCGTTCTTTCGGCGATCAGCATCGCCTGTGTGGTGCTATCCGTCGCACTGTCCTTAGCCTTTGGCGCGCGCACGGTGGGATTAAATGAGATCCTCGCAGGGCTGTTCGACAGCAATGCGACGACCCTCGGTGCGGTCGTCGTGCGCGAGCGCATCCCCAGAACGGTGCTGGGGCTTATCGCGGGTGCCGCGCTGGGCATCTCGGGTGCGCTGATGCAGGCGATAACCCGCAACCCTATTGCCGACCCGAGTATTCTGGGGGTAAATACAGGCGCGTCCTTGTTTGTAGTATGCGCAATTGCATTCTTAAACATCAGCTCCCCGATGCAGTACCTGCTGTTTGCCTTTGCGGGTGCCGCGGCAACCGCTGTGTTCGTGTATTCGGTCGGCTCCATGGGGCGCGGCGGTGCCACACCCATCAAGCTGGCACTCGCAGGCACCGCCACCAGTGCAGCGCTTTCATCCTTGGTAAGCGCCGTTATGCTGCCACGCACCACCGTGATGGATGATTTTCGATTCTGGCAGGTGGGCAGGGTGGGCGGAGCAACATGGCAAGCCCTCGCAGCAGTTGCGCCGCTTCTGGTCTTTGGGTCTGTGGCTGGTATACTGTGCGCCCCCGCGCTGAACGCTTTGGCACTGGGGGACGACGCCGCCACTGGTCTGGGGGTGCGAACCGGCCCGCTGCGGCTGACGGCGGCGTTTGCCGGCGTGCTGCTGTGCGGCGGGGTGACGGCCTTGGCGGGTCCCATCGGCTTTGTCGGGCTGATGGCGCCCCATGTGGTTCGGCTTATGCTGGGGGCAGACCAGCGCATCATAATACCGATGTCGGCGGTGGGCGGTGCGATCATTCTAACCGTCGCCGACGTAATCGGAAGGGTCATCGGCGGTTCGGGCGAGCTGGAGGCGGGGATCGTCACCGCCTTTCTCGGTGCGCCTGTTATGATACTCATTGCTATCAAATCGAAAGTGCGTTCATTATGAATATGATAACCCAAAACCCCATCCAAACCGGGCGCGCTGTAAGGCGGCGACGCTGGGCAGCGGCAACGATGCTGCTAACCATCCTGACCGCGACGCTCTGTGTCGCGATGCTGTTGCTTGGAAACACCAACTATTCGTTCGAAACCGCTGTGCGTGTGCTATTGGGCGAGGACATTCAGGGCGCTTCGTTTGCAATTAAAACGCTGCGCCTGCCTAGAATGCTTGCGGGTCTATTTGCCGGATTTGCGTTTGGCATAGCAGGTAGTACCTTTCAAACGCTGCTTCGCAACCCGCTTGCAAGCCCGAATATCATCGGCATCAGCTCCGGCTCGAGTGCCGCCGCCGTTTTTTGCATCCTTGTTCTGCACGCAAGCGGTACCGTCGTGTCGGTCGCGGCGGTCATCGCCGGGCTTGCGACAACGGCGCTTATCTATGCGCTATCGAGCGCGGGCTCGTTCTCGGGCGGGCGGCTCATACTAATCGGTATTGGTATGCAGGCGATGCTGGGTGCACTTGTGTCGTATCTACTACTGAATGCATCAAGCTACGACGTTCCGGCGGCTCTTCGGTGGCTCAGCGGTAGTCTTAACGGCATCCGATTAAGCGACACGCCGGTGCTCATCCTGTCGGTGGCGCTTTTGTCCCCCGTTATCCTGTTACTGGGTAGTCGGCTAAGAATCTTAGAGCTCGGCGAGCAGTCCGCCACTGCACTGGGGGTAAACACAAACAAAACGCGCGTCGCACTGGTTTTATCCGCCGTGTGCCTGATTGCGCTTGCCACCGCCACAACGGGGCCCATTGCGTTCGTTTCCTTTCTGGCGGGTCCCATCGCAAAACGGCTGGTGGGCGCGGGGTTTTCCTCCGAACTGCCCGCCGGGCTGATGGGCGCTGTTCTGGTACTAGGGGCTGACCTGCTTGGGCAGCTTGCGTTTGGAACGCGATTCCCCGTCGGGGTGATAACCGGCATTCTCGGTGCTCCTTTTTTGCTGTTTTTGCTCATTCGTATGAACCGAACGGGAGGTCTTTAGCCATGGCGCATCTATTAAAGGCAAGCCACATCATTGCCGGATATGAGAACAAAACAATCCTTCATGATGTGAGCATCGCCATTCCAAACGGTAAAATCAGCGTCATTATCGGCGCGAACGCGTGCGGCAAATCCACCCTGCTCAAAACGCTTGCTCGCCTGATAAAACCAAGCTCGGGCGATGTAACGGTGAATAACACCCCCATCGGCAAAATCCCATCCAAGCAGCTTGCTCGTATCTTGGGGCTTCTGCCGCAGTCGCCTGTTGTGCCAGAAGGCATTTCGGTTGCCGACCTTGTGGGGCGTGGTCGGTTCCCTCACCAAACCTTTTTACAGGGCTGGAGCAAGAAAGATTTTGACGCGGTGGCAGAGGCGCTTGACCTCATGGGCATAACCGAGCTTGCCAACCGCAGCATCGATGAGCTTTCGGGTGGGCAGCGTCAGCGCGTGTGGATTGCGATGGCACTCGCCCAGCAGACCGACATTCTTTTTTTGGACGAGCCTACAACCTTTTTGGACATTGCCTATCAGGTCGAAATCCTCGACCTGCTTACCGACCTAAACCGACGGCACGGTACAACCATCGTGATGGTGCTGCATGATATTAACCTCTCCGCCCGATATGCCGATTATATCTTTGCCCTGAGCAAAGGCAGGCTTATCGCCGAGGGTGCCCCGTGTAAGGTCATAACAAAAGAGCTGATTGCTTCGGTATTCGGGCTTGATTGCAAAGTGATAAAAGACCCCGTATCCGGCTCGCCGTTTGTCGTGCCCAAGGGGCGGCACCACAGCGCAGCCGCCTGCCTGCCTATGACCTGTTGACAGACAGGCTTAGAACTGTACCATATCATCAATAACCAAATATAAACAGGGTGTATCCGCGCTAAGGATACACCCTGTTTGTATCGCCGCCGTATGCTGCAAAAAGGCGGCTATTATTCGTTTATTGCCTTAACCAATTTCCAAGATATGCGACAGCACCGAAAGCACATAGAGCGGCGCGGTCTCGGCGCGCAGGATACGCGCACCCAGTGTTACGGGCACAATGCCCGCCTTTGTCGCTTGCTGCGCCTCCTCGGGCGAAAAGCCGCCTTCGCTGCCCGTCATGACCGCGACGGTGCCCTTGTGGTCTGCGCCCACCAGACGTGAGATGTGCTCGCCGCCCTTTTCATAGCACAGCATGGCGGTGTCGGCGGTATTCATACGCGCAACTGCCACTTTAAAATCTATCATGTCATGTACGGTGGGAACCATGCCGCGCCCGCACTGCTTTGCCGCCTCGAGTGCGATTTTACCAAGTCGCTCGGTTCGCTTTGCCATGCTCTTTTTGTCGGGGCAAGAGACACACCGTTCGGTGAGCACCGGCGTGATGTCGCATACGCCAAGCTCCACCGCCTTTTGCACAATCTGCTCAAGCTTGTCGCCCTTTGGTACGGCAACATACAGCGACACCGAGCAGGGCAGCTCTGCCGTGTTGGGCGCGCTGTGCTCCACCACACCCGTCACCTCGTCGGGCGAAACACTCGTGATGCGGCAATGGTGGTCTACACCGCTCTGGTCGCAGATAGTAAGCTCCTCGCCCACCCGCATGCGCAGCGATTTCGCCGCATGGGCGGCGTTCTCCCCTGTAAGGCAGAAGGTTTCGCCCGTTATGGCGTCCACAAAAAATCTCGGCATGCCCATTCCCCCGTTCATCCCTGCGAAAAGTCCGTTGACAATATCGCTTACCCTACGCGATGTCGCAGCACGATAGCAACCCAGTCCTGCTTCTCGTGTAGGCTCACCTGCGCAAGACCGTGTGTCCTTAGTGCGTCTACTACCTCTTGCGCGCGCTCGGCGAGTATGCCAGAGCATATCAGGGTACCGTCCTTTGCAAGCACCGACGCAAGCAGCGCACCCATCGCGATGATCACGTCTGCCACGATATTCGCGGCAATTATGTCGTACTTTGCCGCTGAGACCACCCCGGCCGCTGCCGAATCGGCGAGCACATTCGCGCACAAGGCGGTAAAGCGGTCACCCGAAAACCCGTTTTCCTTTACGTTCTCCCGCGCGGTGTGTACGGCGCCCTCGTCAATATCCACCGCAAGTACCTTGCGCGCGCCCAACAGTAGCGCCGCCGCGGATAAGATGCCACTGCCGCAGCCCATATCCAGTACCTTGTGGTCGGGGGTTACCACCCGCTCTAGCTGTTCGATGCACAGCTGCGTGGTTTGGTGCCCGCCTGTGCCAAAGCTCGACGACGGGTCGATGCGCAGCACAATGCGCCCGCTGTCACCCTCGTACCGCTCCCACGATGGGCAGATTACGAACCTCTCCCCCACCTCGATGGGCTTAAAGTACTGCTTCCAGTTGTTTGCCCAGTCCTCCTCGCGCACGCCGCACAGCGTGACCGAAAGGCTGCCGTATTCCCCGTCCGTATCCTGCTGCCTAAGCGTCGCAAGCGCAGTCTTAATCTCGGCGAGCAGGTCGCGCCCCTGCGCGTTGTCGGCAAGGTACACCGAAACGCTGGTGGGGACTGTCTTTAATTTCATTAGGTCCTCGTCCACATAGTCCCAATGGGGTGTTACGTCGGCAAGGAATCGCTCAAAATCCTCGGCGTCCTCCACCTCAAAGCCTGTGATACCAAGACAGAGCAAAGCACCGGTCACTGCCTCGGTGCCCGGTGCGGTTGTGGCTATCTTCACCTTAGTAAAATCCATGTTCTCCCCCTCTTTGCAGGTATGGCTATTGCGCTAACAGGTAGTCGCACAGCGCTTCGGGCGTTTTGGCAAGCAGTATGGGCTGGTATCCGCCAAGCTCCTGCTGCGAACCGTAGCCCCACAGCACCCCGATGGCGTCCATGCCCGTCTGTTGTGCGCCCTCCATATCGTGCAAGCGGTCGCCTATCATCACGCAGTCTGTGCTTTCCACCCCCGCAAGCTCCAGCGCGCGTACAATCACGTCCTGCTTGCTTGAGCGTTTATCATCCTTAGACGCACCCGCGATTACGTCAAAATACTGGGCGATGCCGTGGTGTTCCAACGTTCTGCGCGCAAGGTCTTCGAGCTTCGAGGTTGCGACCAGCAGGCGTTTTCCGCTATCCTTTAGCCGCACTAGCGCGTCGCGTATGCCGTCAAACGGGTCGCTCATCTTCCAGCCGGTGTCAAAATACAGCTCCCGATAAAAGACGATTGCCTGCACCACCTGCTCCTCGTTTTCTACAAACCGCCGAAAGCTGTGTGTAAGCGGCGGACCGATTACGGTGTTAAAATCAAACCCCTCGGGTAGCTGTACGGGGTGCCCCTCCTCGTTCATGCGCTTCATAGCATAGGCAAAGCATAGCTCTATGCCGGGCTTAGAATCGAGCAGCGTGCCGTCTAGGTCAAACAATAGGGTGTCGTATCGTTTATTCATTAGGTAACTCCGTTTCGCAATAATACGTTTGGTAATATAGCGGTGCTTTATCGGTAATAGCGCATGGCGCGCCGTCTTGCCCGCTTTTTTCGGTAGTAGTGTTGTACCCCAAGGCGCACCAGCATAAATAGGATAAGTAGCCCGCCCACAACCGATGCGATGATGACCGGCACACGCGGGGAGACTGGCGCTTTCACCACATCGTCCGCGCTTGCCATAACCTCGGTTGCGCTGAGTACACTGGACTGCGGGTTCTCATCAATCTCCACCTCGCAGGCAAGGGGCATGGCGTAGATTGGCGTTTCGCCTGAACCCTCACTCATGATGCTAAAGCACGCCGCGGGGGCAATCTGCTCGCCCTTATGGTAGCTCACCTTTGTGTTGTACGAGACGTCAATGCTTTCCTGAGTAACGCCCTCTGGCACATACAGCGTGCAGGTTACCGTCTGCTTTGGCACCTTCGCCACCCCGACAACACCGGCATCCTCCACCACGGGGATGTTTCTTTGCTTGTTCACCTCGGCGGTTACGGTGACGGTTTGCAGGTTGTTAAAGCAGTAATCAAACAGCTTTTTGGTGTCTTTGTATTTCTCCCACTTGGTTTTGGAGTTCATCACCACACAGATAAGCTCCTTGCCGTCCCGTTTGGCGACCGTTACCGCCGTGTGGTTTGCCTGAGGTGTCCACCCCAGCTTGCCGCCCCACGCGCCTTTGTACTCATATTGCGAATACACAATCATATGATGCGCCGTGCCGAAGTTACGCCGCTCGGGCTGTTTGTTGGTGGGCTGCATCGTGTACTGCTCCGCGCCCAACACGTCCCGAAACCCGTCCACCGTAAGCGCGTACCGCGTAATCATCGCCATATCAAGGGCGGTGGTGTAGTGGTTCTCGTCCTCCAGTCCGTTTGCGTTGGTAAAGTTTGAGTTTACAGCACCCGCTCCGCGGGCGGTTTTGTTCATGATTGCGCAAAACATCTCAGCAGAACCGCCGATATGCTCGGCTATCCCGTTGGCGGCGTCGTTTGCCGAGGCAAGCATCGTCGCCATCACCGCGTCCTTCACCGAGATCTCCTCATCTGCCGTCAGCGCGATATGGGAGCTTGACCGCGCAACGCTGCTCACCGCCGCCTCACTCATCACAAGCTTGTCCGAAAGCGCCGCGCGCTCCAGCGCAACGGCAACGGTAAGCACCTTGGTAATGCTGGCGGGGTACATCCGTTTATTCATATTCTGTTCGAGCAGCACCTGACCCGTGGCGGCGTCGATGACAACATACGCCTCGGAATAGGTGGTAAAGTCCGCCTGCCCCACCACGTCCGCCGTTTGACTGGCGGTTATGGGTGGCAATATAAAGAGGGTGAGTAACACTGAAAGAACCGCCGCTGCAATTCGTTTCATAAGCATGTCCGCCTCCCTTGTTCTTATTTTGTGCACAGCTTGGGGCTTTGGCTGTGAACCGTAGCCTAGCGCCAAAGCGACATTAGCCTACCTGTAGTATGACATTCAATTTCCCGTACAGACAACCGTTAACAAAAAAGTAACAATATGCAGCGGCTGCCCGGTTGGATGAAAAACAATATTTGTTCGGTTTTTGGGAATCATCCTGCCAAAAAACAGCAGGATGGTTACTACGCTTGGTACTAATTATAGCATTAAATGACGAAACGGCAAAGCCGTTTCGTCATTATTGTAGGTTGGGGTTTGTGTAAAACCCGAATATGTTAGCTGTTAGTAGTCGATTACGCCTTGACCATACTCCTCAATCGGCTCCTCGCCACCGTCATTGTCGCCAAACTGATCGGGGTCTTCGTAATACTCGTTGCTTGCTTTATCGATGCGGAACCCTTTTACAAGGTTCTTGAGCATATGCGCCTGGCTATTGAGCTCCTCGGAGGCGGCTGCGCTTTCTTCGGCGGTTGCGGAATTGGTCTGCACCACAACAGCAATCTGATCAAGCCCCTGTGTAATCTGCACCACCGCACTTGCCTGACTGCCCGACGCACGGGTAATCTCGTCTACAAGACGTCTGCTTTCCTCCGCCTTAAGCTTGATGTTCTCGAGCTTCTGCGCGGTTTCGGCTGCTATTTTGCTGCCGTTTTTAACAGCCGATACCGAGCTTGCTATTAACTCGGTGGTGTTCTTAGCGGCATCCGCGCTCTTGGCGGCTAGGTTGCGCACCTCGTCCGCCACCACCGCAAAGCCCTTGCCCGCAGCACCTGCCCTTGCCGCCTCCACCGCGGCGTTCAGGGCAAGGATGTTGGTCTGGAATGCGATATCGTCAATCGCCTTAATAATCTTGCTAATCTGGTCGGTGGTCGCCTTAATCTCGTTCATTGCAACGATGAGCTCTTGCATCTGCTTGTTGCCGTGCTCAATCTCGCTTGCGGTTTCCATGACCTGAGAGTTTGAAAGCTGTGCGTTCTCGGCGTTTCGCTTTATGTTGTCCGATATTTCATCCACCGTCGCAGAAAGCTCCTCGATGGCGCTTGCCTGCTCCGTCGCGCCCTGGCTCAGTGCCTGTGCGCCGCCCGAAACCTGCTCTGAGCCGCTTGCAACCTGTTCGGCGGCGCGGTCAATCTCAAGCAGGGTGCGGCTGAGCGAAGCGGCAATGCCTGTCATCGAGTCCTTAATCGGCGCAAAATCTCCAACAAAATCGGTATCCACCGAAACGGTGAAGTTGCCGTCGGCAAGCTCACCCAGTACCTCGTCGATGGACTGTACGTACCCCTTGAGCGTCTCGGTCATATGGTTCATGCTTCCGGCCAACCTGCCCAGCTCGTCCTTGGAGCGATATCCCACATTGACGGTGAGGTTTCCGTTTGCCATCTGCTCCGCCGCAGCTTCAATCTCAGCAATGGGGCGGGTTAGGATGCGCACGATGTAGGTCCAAAAGAAGAGCAGCACGCCGACTGTCAGCCCCGCAAGAACCAAAAGAAGGAGCGTTATCAGGCCTTGCATCTGTACGCTTTGGTCATATGCGTCCTTTGCTTGGGTCTTCGCCTGTGCCGTAATCTCATTTAAAACAGCTCTCGCGTCCTCTATTGGCTCGGAAAAGTTGTTGTTAAAGACAAGGATCGCGTTTTCGTTGCCTTCGCTAATCGACATTAAAAAGATCCTCTCGGAGGTTCTCATCAACGTGTCAAACTGCTTTTGAAACTCCTGCACCAGCTCCGTTTGCTCGCTTAGCTGCTCAAGTACAAGGATTTGCTGCTGCATTTCGGCAAAAGAAGACTTACTGTTTTCGGTGTAAAGCTGCTTTGCCTTGACATCCTCCGTGGTAAACGAGCGAATCAGGTATTTTTCTGCTTTTTGAAAGTTGCGCTGCAAATCAATAGAGGTCTCTACCACTTTGTACGATTGCTCATAAAAGTCGTCATAAAACGCCATAATGGCATTGAGACCGACCAGAGCACCCGCTACCACAATACAGAAAAAAACCAAAATTGTTCCAAATGCGACAAGAAGCTTGTTTGAGATTTTAAAATTCTTCAGCATAATAATCAAGTCCTTTCTTAAATGTTAAGTAGGTGTACAAAGACTTAAGGGCATTCCTGCATCTTTGCTTACTGATTTGGTTAGGGGCTGTTTGTAACAAACAACCTAGTTTTTTTCTATTTTTTGCTTGCAAACAATCCATAATTAATCTATCACAATAAATTGCATAAAACAAGCCCAATCAACAAATTCTGCATCAGTTGGGCTAATTAGTTATAAGTATTTATTATTTTTGCTTACTTATAATTTTTCGTCCTACCCCATAATGCAAACACTCCGCGCAGGTAAAAAACCAGCGCGGAGTGTTTGCAAATATCTTGTTTTTAGTATGTAAAGGTAGCGTCTTTTAACGTAAACTGCCCAACTAGCTCCTTAAGCACCTGCGCCTGTCCGTTTAGCTCCTCGGATGCGGCGGCGCTTTCCTCCGCCGTTGCGGAGTTTGTCTGAATCACGACCGAAATCTGCTCTATGCCCTGGGTAATCTGCACCACGGCGTTTGCCTGCTCGTTCGACGCCTTTGCAATCTCGTCAACCAGTAAGATGGTTTTTTGTGCCTTGCCCTTAATCTCCTCCAGCGATTTTGCGGTGTTGACCGCAATGACGCTGCCGTTTTTGACCGCGCTTATCGAGCTTGCAATCAAATCTGTGGTGTCCTTCGCGGCATCGGCGCTTTTCGCGGCAAGGTTGCGCACCTCGTCCGCCACCACAGCAAAGCCCTTGCCCGCGGCACCTGCTCTTGCCGCCTCCACCGCAGCGTTCAGCGCGAGGATGTTGGTCTGAAACGCGATGTCGTCAATGGCCTTGATGATCTTTCCAATCTGATCGGTTGTGGCGCTGATGTCGTTCATTGCGGTGACGAGCTGCTCCATCTGCTGGTTTCCACGGGCGATTTCACTCCCCATCTCCCCCGCCATTGCGTTGGTCTGCTGCGCGTTTCCGGCGTTTAGACGAATCTGCTCGGATATCTCGGCAACGGTAGCGGATAGCTCCTCAATAGAGCTTGCTTGCTCGGTTGCGCCCTGACTAAGCTCCTGTGCGCCACTGGATACCTGATCCGAGCCGCTTGCCACCTGGTCTGCGGATCGGTTTATCTGCGAAAGGGTATCGTTGAGGGAACCAATAATCTGCTCCATCGCCGTTTTAATCGGCGCAAAGTCGCCGGCATAGTCCATATCGGCACTTACCGCCATATTTCCGTCCGCCATAGCGTTAAGCAGTGCCGCGATGTTGCCGACATAGCTTCTGAGCGTACTCATCATAAGACGCATGCTGTCCGACAGCATGCCCATCTCGTCCCGGGAGGAGTATTGGATATCCGCGTTCAGGTCGCCATGTGACATCCGTTGCGCGGCGTTTTCAATCTCCGAAATCGGTCTTGTAATGCTTCGGATGATGTACAAGCAAAACGCAAGCGCCACCGCCAGTGCCAGTGTCGTAAGCGCAATTACAAGAATTAGCACCAATCTTTGTGTGTCTGCCGCATTTCGATAAAATACCACCGCATTCTCTTCTGCAATTGTGCTGATGACATTTGCCTTATCTCTCAGGTTTTGTGCCATCTGCTGGTACTTTGCCCGATACAGTGCAAGCGCCTCGTCGGTTTTGTTGGCACGGGTAAGTTCGAACAGATCCTCCCGCACTGGTTCGCCCTCCAGCAGAATCTGCGCGGACTCCGCAATCAGCGTCTTATCCCCCGTAAAGGTCTGTTCAAGCTTTTCCAAACCCTCCTTCACCTGAGCGAGTGCGGTTGTGGTCGTGCTTATCTCTTGCTCTATCGTCTCTTTGTCTGTGGCAAGTAACGAAAGAATCAAGTGCTTTTCCGCCTGCTGCATCGCTCCGCGGATATCCACTGCAATGGTGGTGGTCTGGTAAGGTCCATCATAAAAGATTGTAAAGTTAGACGATATCACGGTTAAACCGATAATCGCCGCCGCCGCCATGACACACAGCACCGCTATTACACTGCCAAACGCAATAATGAGTTTTTTGCCTATCTTAAAGTTTTTCATGTTAAATCCGTCCCTCTCTACTTTTCGCTTGTAATTTGGGTAATTGCAGTTTCGCTTAGAACCTGTTGTGTATCCAGCAGCAGGGTAACTCCCTGCTCATGCCTGCCAATTCCCATAATATAATTTGCCGTGCTGCTTTTACCCATAATCGGCGGGGGCTGAATATCCTGTGCGGCAATCTCGCAGACCTCGTCCACCGCATCCACAATAAACCCCACATGGTAAGACTGGATGTCGATGACAATGATACAGGTGCGTTCGCTGTACTGAGTGTCGTTTCTGCCAAACCGCAGGTTGAGGTCGATGACGGGCAGAATACTGCCGCGCAGGTTGATAATGCCCTTTGCATATCCGGGAAACTCGGGGACGGTTGTGATGGGCTGCATTCCGATTATCTGCACCACGTCAGAGATCGGTACGCCGAAAAACTGGTCGCCCAAGAGGAAGGTAAGGTACCTGTCCCTTATTGTTTCCTCATGGATTTGCTCTAGATGCTTCAATACTTTCTACTCCTTTTTTTGTGTCGTCGAGTCAAATTGTTGGTGTGTTGCTTTATGTATATTAATAACGACCGTGTGTACGGCGTTAGACGCATTAGAATAAAGAAAAAGGCTCTATTGAAGTACACTTCAATAGAGCCTTTTTCTTTATTGTATTTATCCCATTATGCGGTTAATATCATCGCCCTTACGCAATAATAGCCGCCATTTCTCTCGCTTATTCCCATATTTAAAACAAGTTATTGAAGTGTACTTTAATAGAGTTTGTACATTCTTCTACCCTTCTATGGTCATTTGATATTATTATAACAACTAGCAAATTTATTGCAACTAATTATTGCGTTATTCGACAAATTTTATCGGAAGTGGCTCAGAACCACTACTTATTTGTTCCCCTTCTTTTCGTTTTATACGGTATTCCCGTATGCGCTTAAACAGTGTGCTTTCGCACACATTGCAGCATTGTGCAAACTCTGCGATGGTAATCTCCTTGTTTGTCCAACTTTCATAAAGCTCGCCAAAATGGTCGGGCATGGGCTTATAGACGCCACCCCAGCGCACACCGCGCGCCTTGGCGGCGGCTATGCCCTCCGCCTGCCTGCGGCGAATATTCTCCCGCTCGTTCTCCGACACAAACGACAGCAGCTGCAACACAATATCACTGATAAAGGTACCTAACAGATCTTTGCTAATGGTGGTGTCAAGTAGCGGCATATCAATAATGATGATATCGGCGCACTTTTCTCGGGTAATAATGCGCCACTGATCCATAATCTCACGGTAGTTTCGCCCCAGACGGTCGATACTCTTAACAACCAGCACATCCCCCTTTTTTAGCTTTTTCATCATCGCACGGTAGGCGGGGCGGTCAAAATCCTTCCCGGACTGCTTATCGATGAAAAGATTGCATTCGGGCACATTCTTTTCTCGCATTGCAACCATCTGGCGATCCTCGTTTTGGTCTTTACTAGAAACCCTTATGTATCCAAGCGTTTTCGTATCTGCTCTTTGTGCGCACAAAGGGCATTGCACCTCCTATATTTATTTGAGTTTCCTTGCCAGTTTTTCTAACTCTATTGTACCGTTTTTTTTATAAAATGGTACAAGAAAAAGTTGCCAAACAGCACCCCCGTGCTTCATCACACGGGGGTGCTGTACGAGTTATTCAAAGAAACGGCTATCGGTACGCAATGTAAAAATATGCGCTGCCCGCGGTGTTGAGCCTTGGCATTTCCCCGTCGGGCGGCGTACCCGTCGGATGATACACCATAAAGCCCTCGTCGCATAGCGAAACGCCCTTGGACACGCCATGCCCGGTTGCAAACGCACACCGAACTTGTGTCTGGCTGGACGAAAAGGCAAACGGCGCCTTGTCGGTCTCACACACCAAAAGTGCGGTGGGGCAAAACCCAAGTGATACCGTTCGCTCGTTTGCGCCGTTACCAATATAGCTGCCTGTGACAAACGGTGCACTCCAACGCACGCGCTCCTCCTGTGTGAGATGAACCTGATTGTCCAACACATGTGTTTGCACCGCCGCATCAATGCGTTCATTGTCCTCGTTAAAGTCACTTCGCTTGGGTTTGTCGCTCCCGAGCCACTGGTTTAGCCCCAGATAGTCGGTTTTGTGGGTGCTAGGCATACGGTGTTTCCCCCTTTGCATAATCGGTATTACGGTTGTGTCAGCTCAAACGCATCCCACGACTTTTCCTGCGCGTCCGCTTCGTCAAAGCTGCGGTCGCTGTCATCGAGCAGTTCCCATGTCACGATGCCCACATCCAGCACCACGTTCACGTGCGCGGGCAGGATGCCCGAAACGCGGGATAACACCTGCTCGTAGGTGCGAAGCATTCCGCAACTGCCGTTGACCATAACGGTTACGGTGCGGATAGATGTATCCTCCAAAAGCTCGCATTCCAGCCCCAGCGAGCGTAAGCCCCGCAGCATGCCCTCTCTATTAAAGTCGCCCGGCATACGGCAAAGCGTATATACCACAATTCGGCGACGCGCGTCAACATCTGCACTTTCAAACGCGGTAGAGCGTATCATTCGCTCCCACTCACGCAGCCCAAATTCCTGCGCAGAACCCACTAAGCCCTCGCGCCAAAGCAGTGCGAGCTGTTCTTCCACGCTGCGAAGCCCTGCGTAATAGCCCGCAAGCTCCGCATACACCACGCTGTCTGTACGCAGGCTGTACGCGCTAAGCGGACGCATCAGCGCCGTCATACTCTCAAGGCAGTTCATCCGCGCACCCCCTTATTATTCATCATGATACCTGCTTATTCATTTGCGTGACCGCCACAGTCGCCTGCACAATCAGCTGGTCTACTGCCGGGTAGATATCTGCGGCGGGGCTTCGTAGCGTATGGTTGTGTACCCCATCTATCCCACAGATGCCCGCGCAAAGACGGGAGTAAAGAAGCGGCTGCCCGATGTGCAGGGACGCAAGGTGCGCGCTGATATACCGCACAACCTCTGCCGCGGTCTGCTCAAAGCCGTATTCGTCCTTTGCGTCGAGCTCCACCAAAATTTCGGTTTGCAACACCGACGGCGAGCGCACCGCGACGTCTGTACAGATCTCCTTTTGCTCCTGAAGCTCCCGCTCCACCGCATCAAGCTGCTGCTGTGACAATACGCTCCCTCTGCCCGCTACCACGACGTCCACCGTGCCAATGCCCCGCGCACGCGGGATGACCGCCGCCGAGTACACAAACTCGTGCCCCAGCGCCTGCTCGCGGTAAAAGGCGGCGTTGGTGCCGTTTGCTATGGTCGCGTAGCTTGCAAGCAGCCGCGCGCGTAGCGCGTCGTCGCCTTCCGCCTCCTGCCCTCCTGTAAAGGGGGCGGGGTTTGTTACACCGTACACCCCTTGGGGCGCTGTGCTAAACACCGTGATGCGCCGTGCGGCGACGTTTGCGTTTTCTCCCTTTAAAAGCGACCGCGCCGCACCCTCGGCTTGCAGCTGCCCTGCGGGAAGAAGCACGTCGCATGTCGTCTCTACCTGCACGCCGCCTTCAGCCGTCTGGCATGTGGTGCCCGCGGGTATCAGGATATCGTGCGCCGCTGTGGTCTGGCGATAAAAGCGCAGCACGCCGCTTGAAGGCAGTGCGGGCTTTCGTTGCAGCCCTCTTGCCGCCGCGTGCATATCCAGCCGCTCCCCCCTTGCCGTTGCGGGGAACAACCCCTCGCGCAGTGCTTCCAGCTCGGTCTGCAGCGAGAATATCTGCGCCGCAAGCACCTTCATGCGTATGCCTACATCCGACGCCGCGTCGGGAGAAAAGCCCGCCAGCTCCTCAAACTGTCCGGTCATTGTGGCAAGAATCTTGTTGTAATCCGCCATTGTTATACCCTCCGTTATCTATATCACAAGCCCCAGCGTGGCGTTCTCCCCCGCCGCTATAAGGTGAATATCTAACCTCACCGCGCCTTTTTCGGCTTGTGTACATGTCACGGCTTGCACCGTCACACCCGGTATCTGCGCCGCTGCCTGCGCAATCAAACGCTCCGCCTCGCTAGATAGGTTGCTTCCCCTTAGGCGGTGCAGCTCGCTCCCAAAGGAGGGGTCAAGGGCGAATGCCCCCTTTTGCGTGCTCAGACGCAATAAGAGCCGCTGCGCACACTCCTGCACGCCGGTAACCGTAATCGGAAACCCGCGCTCGCACAGTGCAAAGTCTCCGTTTTGCAGCAGGGTATCCATGCTATCCCTCCCCCCTATCCAAAAGATGTCCGTCCTTTGTTATCGTCAGCCCGTTGATGCACACCTCACCGCTGTTTTTAAGCTGTAGCACTGCACCCCCCGCACTCTTTAGCACAAGCTCCCCTGGGGCAACCCCCTGTGTAGATACCTGCGCCCCCACGCAGACATAGTAGTCGCCAAAGGGCAGCAAAAGCAGCTGTTCGCCCTCGGCGGGGGCATAGCTTATGCCCGCAGGCGCAAACAGCGCAACGCCCTCGGTGATGTCCTGCCCTTCGGTTACCAGCCCGCCGTCGGGCATTGGCGATGCGGTCGCAAGCTGCGGGCTTTGCCCTTGCCCCCCAAACAGGCTGTATAGCTCCTCCATACCCGTTCTCCTTCTTTATCCATATTGTCTGTCTACCAACACCGCTGTGGTAAACAGCCCGTTTTCGTCCAGTCGGTACTCCAGTTCGCTCACACACAGGGGCGACCCGCAAAACGCCTCGTCGCAAAGCAACGCCTCGTCGCCGATACCCCACGGCACAATGCCGGGCATAACGACCGTGATCTGCCGTTTTTTACGCATGGATAGGCGAATTAGCTCCTGCGCACTTTGCTTTGGCAGGTTTGCCCACTCGGCAGATGCAGTAATCAGCCGTTTGCGCCGTACGCCGCGGGCATCGGGATTATTCACCGTCATGCCGTAGTAGCCGGTCTGCGTCTGCACCTTGATGGTTGAGAGCACCTCGCACCGATTTGTGTCCGACACAATCTGCACATACCTCTGCGCACCGTCAATACGGTTTGATATGTCTCTCGTTTTTTGCTCCGCCGTTACCCCGCCCGTGTCGATATAGCCGTCGCCCGTAATGCGCGGCGTGCGCCCCAGCGTTCGTCTGCAAAACAGGCTGATGGCTCGCCACACGCTAAAGCCCTTGGTCACCACGTAGCGCGAAAGGTACGGGTCGTCGCCCAAAACCCCCTTTATGCCGTAATCGGAGGCATGGATGCGCACAATATCGCTCAGCTTTGCGTAGTAGTGGGTGCGCGGCGTCGCCTCATTATCAAGCAGCAGCGCACTCCGGCTGCGGCATTCCAGCAAGATACTCTGCCCCTGTGCGCCCACGGTCTGTCTCTGGCGGTCAACAATCCCCGAAAACAGCTCGGTGTCGCGGTGAAAAAGCGCCGCCTCCGCAAGCTCGGTAAGCGGTTTATCACAGCAGAACACCGCCGTCAGCTCATCGCACGGCATCCCCTCGTTTTTGCGCAGCGCAAGTGATACGGTTCTTGCGAGCGTTGTTTTTGCGCCGTCCCACGCCGTTGCCGTAAGCGTCAACATCCCAATATCCCCCTCTCCCTTTTTATGATGTGCGCACACGAAGCACCGCACCCGCCGTCAGTCGGTTCGGGGACGAGACCTGTGGGTTAAGCGCAAGCAGCTCGCTCATTTGCATGCCGTACCTCGCCGCAATGTCAAACAGCGTTTCTCCCCCGCGTACGATGTGTACTTGGCTGCCGCTTTGCGCAGAGACAGCGACCGCCGTATCCTGTACAAACACAAAGGTGTAGGCAAGCCCTTCGCTGCCCGGCTGCGCACACATGGTCAGTGCGGTAAAATGCGCGTAGAACGGCTCCTGCCCCGGCAGGTACAGTAGCCCCGCGCCGCCCTGGCGCACCAGTGCAGAAAGCCGGTTGTACTGCCCGAACACATCCGCCCCGAACAGCTCGCCCTCGCCGCTTATCTCGGTCGCAAGGGCGCCCATATCCTGCACAACCTCCCCCGCAAATGGCACGGGATGCCGCGCGACCAGTCGTTTTTCCTTAATCGTCAGCCGCGCGGGGTTGTACGGCAGCGTCATGTCCTTATACCGAAGTCGTTCGATGGTCCTTCCCTCCCCTTGTGACTAATTTCTACTCCGTAACGAGTAGGCGGTCTGTGCGGCGCATGGCTTTTGCCAGCTCTCGCAGCACGGTCTGTGTCGTCGCGAGTTCGGGCGGTTTTTGCGCCGTCTCCTCTGATGCATCCTTTCGTCCGCTGCCATAAACGTCGTGCTGCTGTGCAAAATCGGCGTATTGCCCACCGTGCGGCTGCAACGGGCTTGTGACCTCCCCGTACTGGTTGCGTGGCGTGTTTTGAAGCATCCCCATCTCGCTACGGTTGCGCGTCTGCACCCCCGCAGGGTGTATGGCGGGGATAAGCCCATCCCCCTTTGCCGCTGCGATGTTCTCGCGGATATCCTGTTCAAACAGCCCCATGCCCGTCACCCCCCGTTTGCAGGCTACGGTTTATGCCGCACTCGTCAAACCCGCCCTGCTCGGTCATAAACTGGTCTTTATACTGTTTTGCACAGTGTGCAAGCTCGGCGAGCGTGATACCGCCAAGGCAGCCCTGCGCACTGTAAAACAGCCTGCCGCCGTTTTCGCGCAGGCTGTACGCACACAGTGCCGCGTTGTGCCCAAGGCAATGCGCCGCCTGCTCGGGTATGCCCTGCGCGCACAGTCGATGGTATAGTAGCTGCCCCTCTCGCTCTACGGCAACCGCCTGAGCGGCGCTTAGCTCGCACAGCGCAAGGTCTTTTTCGCCTACACGCACGCGTAGTTCTCTCATCCTGCATCCCTCCCGACTAAACCAGCTCGCTGCGTTTTGCTGCAACAACCGTCACCCGCTCTGCCACCACGTCGCCGACGGTCACGCTCTCGGCGATATCCGCCCACTCGCAGCCGCTGTATATCACGCGGCGGTCGGGCTTGACGATAACAAGGTTAAAATCGACAAGGTCAAAAAAGCTCATGCCATCACGCACCGCCGCATCGGTCGCGTAGATGCGCCCAAGCTCGATCACATGCCGAACCCTGCCCGCCACCGTGCCCACCGGCTCGGTTTGCCCAAACGCCTCAATATAGCGGCTTTCGCGCACCGCCTTTGCCTTGTAGCTTTCTACCACTGCAAGCCGTCTGCCATTTACCTCGATATATATGTCGCTGCTGGTGGGAAAGTACGCGTATCCCATGTTTGCCACCTGCCTTTCACTGCCCACCTTGGGGCGATGTTAACAACCACCCCGTCTGGTAATGTCGATACATAAAAGGTATAGCTAATTCACTTCAATAATGTCCGAACAAAATCTTCATAAATGCTTGCGTTTATGGCTTTTATGGAGATTTTTTCGTTGACATTATAAGTTAATTTGGTATTCTACACCGTAATAAACGCCATCAGCTCAATGCGGTGCATGCCGTACACCACCGCAAACGAAACCTCTACCACGCACACCGTCGGCTCGTCCGCCTTTGGGTACACCACGGGCGGCTCGTAGCCGTCAATAATCCCCGCACTGCGCTTTTTTTCAAGCTCGCACGCCACCTGTGTGCGGATGGCGTCCCTTGTGGCGGCGTTGTTCTTTGCCCCACGCAGCCTTGCCGTAAGCAAGGTACGCAGCGCGGGCACCACGTCATCGATGATGCGCACCGTACTCAGCTCTCGCATCGTCACGTCCCTGGTGCCGTCCTCCTGCGTTTTGGTGCTTAAGACGCGAATCAGCCGCACGCCGCCCAGAGCCCGCTCTGCCACCGTAACCCCCGCGCCCAGCAAAAGCGTAATCTCATCCTCAGTGAAGGGTGCGGGCAGCTCGATCTTCCCTTTTAGCTCAAGCAGGTTTAGGTTTGCTGCGGGGTCGCCTTGCCCGATGACGGCGGCACAGGCGGCGGCCGCAAGGGGTGCTGCACTCGCTACCTGCCCCTGCAACGTGCTTACGGCGGGTGCCAATAGGCAAACGCGCTCACAGTTTATCTCCTGTGCCGCCTGTACAATCTGCTCAGCAGTCAGGTCTTTGTTTACCCCAAAAAAGCCAATGCGCTCCCGCGAGCGGTTTGCGCTCTCCTTTAGCCTTTGCCCCAGTGTCTTTTGCGTCTCTAAATGGTCTGCGTCGCACACCACCGCTTTTATCTCTGCTACGCCATCCAGCTGCGCATACGCGTCCAGATAGTCCTGCTGCGTGGGTGATTCCCCTACATTCACGCAGTACACATCCCCCACACCGCCTGCAAACAGCAGCCCCACCAGTGCGGACATACTACCACCCTCGCTCTGCCTGCCGTACTCATCAAAGACGTCCGCAAGCCGCGTAAACCGCTTTAATGTAAGAACCTCTCCGGCGGGTGACTGCGCTAACACCCCCACCGCTCCGTTTGCCCTACCCGACTGCCCACCCACGATGGCGTAGCTCGCGTACACCCCCGGGCGCATTGCAGAAACCGTACTCATTACTTAACCCCCCGCTTCGTTATAATCGCCCCGCCGCGTCACAATCACCGACGAGATTACCTCGCCGTCCTGATACTGATTGACGGCGGTGGTCTTAAACTGGGCAAGTGCCGTCAGCGTATAGGCGCACAGCCCACTATGGTAGCCAAGCTCCCCGCATTTTAATCCTGCCACTTTTAGCGTGCTGTTACCCAGCAGCAAAAAATCGGCAATGCGCGAAAACACCGCGTGGCAGCTTAACCCGCCCTCCTGCATCGGCACATAGACGCGCAGGCTTGCCGTGATGCACATGGTCTTGCCGTATACATCCGCGCCGTCTGCCCCATTTACGCCAATGTACTGTGCGCTGCCCGCCTCGCTTGTTATCTCGTCAATCCCTACGCAGATCATCGCCTGACTGACGGGGCCCGCGCGTGCCTCGGGGCGAAACGCCTCGGCAATCTCCATGCCCTCGAACACGTCGCTTTCCCGCATGGCGCGTATCAGCTCTAGCTTAAAGCCGTCAAAATAGCCCATATCATCCCTCCCCGCCAGCGCTGCTTAGCACCGCCCAGATTAGCTCAGGGCGCTTGCCAAGGTACAAAACGTCCCACCGCCTTATGGTGTATCGGCCGCCCGATGCCGTAACCGTGTCGCCGTGCCCTGCTGCAAACGGGGTGTACCGGCAGATAAGCGCAAAATGCCCGCCGTCCACAACCCCCGCCACCCCGTGCTCGCCGTCTGAATACATGCGGTTTTTGTACCGCAGTGGGGTGATTACCGCCATAAGCTGTTCCGCTTCGCCCCTGCGGTTGGTCAGCACCGCCGGTCTTGCGCAGCGCCCGAAAAGTCTTGTCAGTGTCCGGCTTCTCATTGTTACCGCCCCCCTGCTGTGCTCATTATCCGGGCATCTGCCCAAACAAAAACGCGCTGTCGCAAAGAATATCCGCGCACGCGGCGCAAAACTCCTCTACCAGTGCGCGGGCACATTCTGCCTCGCGCACTCCGCCGCCCGACACCGATACATCGCCCAGCCTTACGCTGCCGCTTTCGGCTGCGGCGGTGAGCAGCGCGTATTTATAGTAGGCGTTTGCCGCGCACAGCATCAGGATACGCTCCTCGTTTTGGGCGGTATCTGTGCCCCGTTTTAGCCTTTTTAACATCTCCTGCGCCGCAAACTCCGCCACCGCACTGTGCCGCTGGGCCTCCTGCGGCTCGATGTCCGCGAGCAGGCAGAGCCGCTGCAATACCCGGTCAAGTCGTTGCTGTGTCAACCGCGCCGCCCCCTTTCTATGGGTCACCGGGCGGGTAACCCCCGCCCCGTGACCGACTTATGATTGTTGTGAAATGCCTGAATTACAGTGTCAGCCGCTTAGCCGCGTCGGTAAAAATCTTGGCAAAGCCCGCGATGGAGGTCACCGCCGCGCGCTCGAGCTGACGGTCAATCAGTCGGTCGTAGTCGATGTTTACCTCCTGTGCGCACACCATCTCAAGTGCAAAGCCCTTATCCAGCCCGATGATGCTGTTCTCTGCGGCGTTTGCCTTTACCATGTCGGCGCCCAGCGGCGTAATCAGCCTGCCCGTGCCCTGAAAGTTCAGCCCCGCCGCCGCGTCCTTTAACTCCGCAATGCACAACAGCCTTGCCACCATGGCGGGCGACGCAATCAGCGTGTTCAGCGCATACGGGTCAAGCGACTGCCATAGCGCGACCAGGTCGGCATAGCTTACGCTCCCCGCCGAGCCGGTCGCCACGTCGGCTATCGCATTGTTGTTGCCGTCGCCGTCGGTTAGTACCCTTACCGCGTCGTCGAGCTGCGCGCGGGCGATGTACGCGCCAATCTGGCGCAGCGTGACGGTAAACAGGTCAAGCTTTGCAAAGCGCACCGCCTCGTAGCTTGCCACCAGCATGCGCCCGCGCTTGTACAGCTTTACTAGGTTCTCCTGCGTCTTTACCGCCGTTTCGGGTATCTGCGCGCCCTCCGCCACACGGCGTAGCGCCTTTGCGTCCGCGGTGGGCACCGACGCAATGGAGCGGTAATCCATGCCGTCTATCACCGTCTTAGTCGCTACAATGCGGCTAAGTACATCCGCCTCGGCAATGCCCTGCTTTACGGCGCGTGCCACATACTCGGGGAACAGTGCCGCGCTGTCGGTGGCAGCAAAAAACTTCTCTACGCTGTCGCTACCCGCCCCGCTAACGCGAATGCCGAACCGCTTAAGCTGACGCTGGTACGCGTCCAGCCCCTCTAGCTCGGTGTTTTTATACTGCGCGGAGGGGTCAAGCTCCTCCAGCACACGAGAAAACCCCTTGCCCGCCACCTGATACATCCCTTTTTCCAGCCTGATATTCTGATAGCCTGTCATCCAAATCCCTGCCTTTCCTGTTATTCTTGATTCTAGCCCAGTACCACCCCGGCACGCCCGTTGTTTGCCCACAGCACCAGAAGCTGCCTGCCGCCTTCGTCCGCGACTAACCCGTTTTCGCCGTCGCACACCAAGGTCTGCCAGCCTGTTGTTACCGCTGCATCCGCCGCAACGCTTGCGTAGCCGCACAGCTGTACGCCGGCAAAGCCACCGCGTACCGAGCGCACAACCCCCGCCACCATCTGCCCCAGCTCTGCCTTAGCGACGGTGCCGTCCTCGGCGATACACACAAGGTCGCCCGCCTGCACATTCTCCTGAGCCGCAAAGGTCAAAAGTCCTTCGTGAAACCCCTCAAACGAGATATTCATACCCACTTTAGCTGCCTTTCCAATTTCTATATTCTAAACTCGGTGTTTGCGCTCCCTTTTGCCATCTTCTCTTCGGTGTACAGCTGGGATGCTGCCGCTAGGTAGTTCTCCTGCCCGCACACAAACAACGCCCGCAGCTCACGCAAAGCGGCGACCGATATCCCCTGCACCGCCGCCTTGAGCACTGCACAGTCCGCCTCCACGTTCTTTGCGTACATCAGGCGCACCACCTCGTCCTCTAACTCCTCGCGGTACGCCCTGCCGCAGGCGGCAAGCTCTACAATTGTTTGAATGTAACCGCGTAGCCGCTCGCCCTCCTCGCAGCCAATCGGCTCGCCGCCCAGCCTTTTTAGGATGCTATCAATGTCGCTAACCCCGCTGCCCATCGCCTTGGTTACCCCTGCGGCAATCTGGGCGGGCACCGCGACAAACGACCACTCGTATGCGTCCAGCGCCCCGCTGAGTATGCGGTGGCACACGCCACCGTTTGGGGTGTTTTCCTCCGTCCTATGCTCGCACGGGCTACGTCTTACATCGCACCCGCACACCGAGCACAGCACCTGCTTTACCGCGCACCCGACGCTCACCTCCTTTTTAATGCCCGCCTCAATTTCGGAGATTAGCGATTGCGTTTTTTCCCCACGCAGCATATACGCACGCGCTTTTAGGCTGTGGTACCGTTCCCCTGCCGTCGTTACCCGCCCGTCGTCACAAATAACCTCGCACGCGAAGATGCGCGCCGTCTGGTTTTTTGCCGTGGCATTGTGGTCAAACACACCACTTTTGCCAGTAAACAGCGGCGCAAGCGCGTGCAGCGTCGGGATGTCAAACCGCTCGCCGTCGCGGTCTACCTCGTTGTCGCACAGCGTAACCGAAAACACAAACACCTCGTCCGCCGTCAGCTCCTTTATCGCGTGGGCGTTAATCAGCGCAAGCTCGGCCGCGTCGCAACCCGTCCCCTTCGTCGTCTGTGCCGCGTGTTTAACAATGTGTGCCCCTTGATTCGTCATATTGTTTCGTCCTCCTTTTGCAGTCTGTTTGCCTGCGCGTTGTATAGCCTTGCCCTTGCAAGCTCTACCGCGTCCTGAAGGTTGATATCCTGCCACAAAATGCGCGGCGCACAGTAGATGCCGCACAGCCGCAGGTGCAGCCCTGCAATGCGCAATATGGCGGGGGTAACCAGCCTGCGGTAGTACTCCAGCTCGCTTGTGAGCAGGTCCGCCTGCTGTGCGCTCATGCGCTCGGTGCTCGACCAGCTAAGCCCGAGCAAAAAGGGCGGTAGCCCGGTTTTCGCCACGATCTGCTCTAGCATCTGGCGCACCGGCACCTGAGAATCGAGCACCTGATTGTCCGCCCCAATCACCTTGATGTCCACATCCCCCACTGCAATGAAGTCGCGTACCTTGCCGCTGCCTCCACTCATCGACGCGCTCCACTCTCGCGCAATCTGCATTGCGCGTTCCTTGGCGTACGCCTTATCTGGCGCGCCCTCGCCGGGGCGGTAGGTAACGGCAAAGCGCAGGTTGCCCATGCGCTCAAAGTTCTGCCCGATACTCTGGTAGATTTTAAGCAGCACCGAGCACACAAACGGCAGCCCTCGCAGCAGCGACACGCCTTTTACCTCTCCGCAGCGGGGATTTAACGCCGTGTGCAGCACAAGCTCCGGTCGCGGCACCGGCGTGCTTTTGTTCCCCCGCGTTACGCAGATCTCGCTGCCAAGCGTCC
>JAEZVA010000049.1 GCA_023443315.1 Bacillota bacterium
TTTTTATATAGGAATGATTGCCCAAAAGGCTTTCAGATATAGTCGGTGTTTATTACGATGAGGTCCCACCTGTTCCCATTCCGAACACAGTAGTTAAGCTCATCTGTGCCGAAGATAGTTGGCGGGAAGCTGCCTGTGAAAATAGGTCTTCGCCGGTACAATGGACAAGCGGCTCTTCAAAGAGAGTCGCTTGTCTTTTAAAAAAAGTCTTGACAAGTTTTCTGGTTTTCGGGTATAATAGTAAAGCTGTCAAGTGAGTCGAGCATTTCAAATGGCGGTATAGCTCAGTTGGCTAGAGCATTCGGTTCATACCCGAAGTGTCGTAGGTTCAAATCCTACTACCGCTACCAGTAAGAAGAGGGCAATAAGGGTTACCTTTACTGCCCTCTTCCCACATCAGGCCCGTTGGTCAAGCGGTCAAGACACCGGCCTCTCACGCCGGTAACGCGGGTTCGATTCCCGCACGGGTCACCATAGTCAAGCGCTCTGCGCTTGGCATTGCGAGAATCCTTCGGATTCTCGGATTGCAGAGACCTTGACATTGCAAATACGCTTCGCGTATTTGGGTCTTGCGGGAAGCCTTCGGATTCTCGGCGACAACAGCAAGCTTATGGTTGCATCTTTACATGTTGATTACCCGTTTGGGTTATCATATATAGCCGGTGTTTATTACGATGAGGTCCCACCTGTTCCCATTCCGAACACAGAAGTTAAGCTCATCCGTGCCGACAATACTTGGCGGGCAGCTGCCCGGGAAGATAGGTCGATGCCGGCTCTTACAATCCTTTGATACCAATCCATGCTTTTGGGTTGGTATCAAACGGATTATTTAAGAATATCTTTTCTTATCTCATACATTCCTCAATAGCTCAAAGTCGGAACCAACTGAGCTGTTGAATCAATACATTCCTCAATAGCTCAGATGGTAGAGCATGCGGCTGTTAACCGCAGGGTCGTTGGTTCGAGTCCAACTTGGGGAGCCACTTGAATATAATAATTGCTTGACATAGATTCATTTGGGCGGTATTTATGGGCCTTTAGCTCAGTTGGTCAGAGCCACCGGCTCATAACCGGTTGGTCCGGGGTTCGAGTCCCTGAAGGCCCACCATTATATAGGGGTATAGCTCAGTTGGTAGAGCAGTGGTCTCCAAAACCACGTGCCGAGGGTTCAAGTCCTTCTGCCCCTGCCATACGGCCTGGTAGTTCAGTTGGTTAGAACGCTAGCCTGTCACGCTAGAGGTCAGGGGTTCGAGTCCCCTTCAGGTCGCCATTTTCAATATGCTGATGTAGCTCAGACGGCAGAGCACTTCCTTGGTAAGGAAGAGGTCGACAGTTCGAATCTGTTCATCAGCTCCATCAACCCGCATAAACATTACGTTTGTGTGGGTTTTTGTTTGCTTTCATAACGAAATATTTACGTTAAACGAAAGGCGCCAGTTAGTTGTAAAACGAATAACAAAGCAAGCCGAGAACATATAAATAGATACCCCTAGACAACCCGTCCGAACACCTGTATAATGGCAGTAAAGCCACCGACTAAAGGAGGATGTTACATGGACGAACAAGCCCTACTCAAATCCATAGAGGCACTACTGGATGCGAAACTCGGCTCCATTAAAGAGGATATCGAATTCATAAAAGGGGATATTGACTTTATAAAAGGGGATATTGACTTTATAAAAGAGGATATAGAATTTATTAAAGAGGATGCCGCCATTACCAGAAACGGCGTGAATGTGCTGCTTGATTGGGCAGAACAAGCGCAAATTGAAGTTAAGATACCCCTCTACAAAAAAGCGGAATAAATCACAGCATCAGAATGGAATAGTTCTGCTTAATTTTCTATATTTTTAAACAGTATATTGATTAGAAAAAGGTAGACATTACTACCTTGTTTATTGATGTTTTTGTTCATTCCTAACCAAACACACCCATTTAGACCGTACAAGCACTTTGTTTGTACGGTCTATTTATGCTATGATAGTAAAAAGTCACCAGATTATTTGATTTTTGTATTGACTTTGACGCGACGTCAACCGCTATACTGACAGTAAGGGAGGCTAGGGCATGACGTTACAAACCATTAATCAGGTATCCAGGAGGTTTGATATCTCCACACGCACGCTTCGTTACTACGAGCAGATTGGTTTGCTGCAAAGCATCCGTACTGCGGATTACGCGTACCGCACCTATGACGCGGATGCATTGCGCAGATTGCAGCAGATTATCATACTCAAAAAGCTTAGAATCCCCTTAAAGACGATCAAGGAGATCTTGGTTAACGAGGATGCGCTTATCGCAATTCGGGCGTTTGAGGTTAAAATTGACGAGCTGATGTGTGAGATATCCGCACTGTCGACAATCAAAACGGTTTTGGATGGTTTGGTAACGCGCCTTAAGGAGCATTACACCCTACCGCTTAGCACAAACCTCCTAAAAAGTGACGAGTTGCTTTCCATCGTCGCGTCGCTCTCTTCCCTTAACATAGGTATAAAGGAGGAACTGTCAATGAGTGAGCTGACAAAAGCTCAGGACTCTCTATCCAAGCTGACCGATGTCAGAATTGTGTATCTTCCCCCCTCGGCCGTAGCAGCCAGCCATTATATCGGTGATGAACCGGAGTATCATGCAGGGGTCGCGCTCAATCGGTTTGTACTAGAAAGCGGATTGTGCGAAATAAAACCCGACATCCGTCTGTATGGTTTTAACCATCCCAACCCCGTGGATGAGTCGAATTTTCACGGCTATGAGATGTGGGCGACCATCCCCGACGATATGGACCCGCCTGCGCCGCTTGTGAAAAAGCAGTTTGCGGGTGGACTGTATGCCGCGCATATGATTGCAATGGGAAACTTTCATGAGTGGGAATGGCTGGCGGAATGGGTAAACAATAACGATAAGTATGAGTTTAACGGCATGCATGATAACGGGGAGTGTATGTTTGGGTCCCTTGAGGAACACTTGAATTATGTTAACCATGTAAAACTGGGGGTCGAAAACACCGAGCCGGAGGGCATGCAGCTAGACCTGCTGATTCCGATAAAAGAAAAGCAAGGTTAGACAGAAAAACAGCCCGCCTAGGGAGTGTAGTACTCCAAGGCGGGCTGTTTGATGCGTTTATCGCTTCAGAACAAAATCGACACAAACCTCAGAATTCATGGGGTCGTATTGCTCAAAGTTGTAGTAATACAGGGTTTGATACTGGCCCTGTTCCAGATACACCCGTTGATCCGTAATACTGCACTCGGCTGAGGTCAACTCATATGCCACCTTACCAGTGTCCGATACGATGTGGATGGTCATCTCACCATCCCCCGCGTCCATCTCTAAATCTAGGCGGTATTCGCGGCTTCTGTCTACCGTGTACTCACCGCTGGAGAGCGGCAGCTTGTCTTGTGCCATGTTGATGAAGGTGAAATTCTCCTGATACAAAACCTGCGTGTGCCCAAAGATTGCGACCAAAACTGAAGCAATCAAAATAATCAGCGAAGCGGGCAATGCAATTTGAATGGGAATCAGTAGCACGGTTTTTTTGCCCTTTCGACCTCGAACAATGCTTAAAATACCAAGCCCCAACGTGATAGAGAGCAGAGCAAATACCGCGCATTCCATAAAAATACTCAGCTCAAGGGTTTGGATTGCGCGAATAAGGTACAGAATAAACATCACGATATAAACGGCGAGTAAAATACCAATGATTCGAACCCAACGGTTTTGCATCTGGTGTAAAGATTGTTTGTCGGTATAGATGCGGTATTCACTTGGATCCAATCCCTCCTCATATGGCTTGCGAAAGTAATGCCAGCCGTTGAAGGTGGAATTGATGTATTCCCAGCCCTGCTCCTCAAATGCAGTTCGATAACGCAGTGGGTCTGCGATTTCCGAGTCATAATCAAGCTGGTATACGTACCTTACACTACTGTCTCTTTTAAAATCGGAGGAAAAGCACCCGCCGCGAATTAGCTGCAGCCCTTTTTTGGACGCCTCGTTAAGGTCGCGCTCCTCTTTTTCATACTCCCATGCCGCATAGACCTTATGACTTTTAACCCTATCTGTCAATTCAATTCACCCCTTGTTACCATGTCAAATCCGCTTATTAGCCTATTTAATCGTTTTAATTCATCCTCAAGCACGGTCTTTCCCGTAAGGGTAATCTCGTACAGCCGTTTTCTTCGGTCTGCGGGGTCTGTGCTGTTTTGTTCCCGTATCCATCCCTTTTTCATCATGTTGTTTGTGGCACCATACATGGTGCCAGAGCCGATTTTTACCGTGTTATCCGAGAGCTTTGCCGTATCCTGCATAATGCCATAGCCGTGATTGGGCTTACTATACAGGCACAGCAGAATATAGTAATAACTCTCGGTCAACGGTTCGTTTTTTGTTACCACTGGTTATGCCCCTTCCTAGTTGTGTCACTATTCGATATGTCGTTTAACGACACATATATCGTACCACGACATATGTCGTATGTCAATACATCTGTGAAAAAATCTCCAAAAAATGAAAATGCCTTATTATGATGGCACTGCATTAAGAAAAGTGGTTCAACTTAGACTATTCGGCAATCATAATGTGGTGATATATTCAGAAGCTGTCGTAATCCAGTTCAAATTGCATTGTTTTCGCTTTAAATGTATGTTATCGGTTGCAAACGCTGTGTGAAAAGGGGTATAATGAAGCAGTCGTCGTCTTTGAGAATTGGGAATCATTGATTCAATTTTAAGTACCCAGTGCCCTATGGCGCGGGACTTTGATATACTAGCTATGGTAGATAATATTCAGGTGCGGGTTATCCCGTAGCCTAAACCAGAAAATACAAGGCTAAATGATGTAAGTGCATCAGGCCGAAAGGACATGGTAGGGGAAATGAAGTATCTTGTTTTGCTGTGTGACGGAATGTCGGATTACCCTGTGGAGGAGCTTCACGGAAAAACACCGATGGAGGTGGCAAGCAAGCCTGTTATGGACGGTCTTGCAGCACGTGCAGAGGTAGGATTGCTTAAAACCGTTGCCGACGGGCTAAAGCCGGGTAGTGATGTTGCAAACCTTTCGGTGATGGGCTACGACCCCGAGCAGTACTATGCGGGACGTTCCCCCCTTGAGGCGGCTAGCATCGGCATCGAACTCACGCAAACCGACGTCGCAACCAGATGCAACCTAGTCACCCTTTCGGATGATGTGGTATTTGAAGAGAAAACGATGGTGGACTACTGTGCCGACGATATCTCCACCGAAGAAGCGGATATTCTGATTAAGTACCTGCAAAAGATGTTGGGCGACGAGGAGTTTTCGTTCTACACCGGCGTCAGCTACCGCCATTGTCTGGTGTGGAAAGACGCGCCCGAGGAGATAGGCGAGACAACCCCGCCTCATGATATTACGCTGCAAAAGATAACCGATTATCTGCCCCAAAACGAGCGTTTTTTAGAGCTGACCAAAAAGAGCTACGAGCTTTTGCGCGCGCATCCCCTTAATCTGGAGCGGGTGAAAAAGGGGCACCGCCCCGCCAACTGCATCTGGCTTTGGGGCAGTGGTCGTAAGAAGCCGCTCGATGATTTCGGTGCAAGATACAGCGTGAAGGGCTCGGTTATCTCGGCGGTAGACCTCATCAAGGGCATCGGTAGGCTTGCAAACCTTGAGGTGCTGCATGTAGAGGGCGCAAGCGGGTATATCGACACAAACTTTGACGGCAAGGCTCAGGCGTGCATCGACGCATTCGCACTGGGTCAGGACTTTGTATACCTGCATGTGGAAGCACCCGACGAGTGCGGTCACCGCGCCGAGTTGCAAAACAAGGTTCGCTCCATTGAACTAATCGATTCTCTCGTGCTAGCCCCAATCCTAAAGGCGCTTGCGCGGTACGATGATTATAAGATTATGATTTTGCCCGACCATGCAACACCGCTTTCTCTGCGTACCCATGTAAACGACCCAGTCCCCTACCTTATCTATCACAAGCAGATGGAGCGTGAGAGCGGGGTAACGTGCTTCTGTGAGCAAGCCTGCTCGAAAACCGGCGTATACCGTGAGGTCGGGCACGAGCAGATGGCGCATTTTCTGACCAGATAAGTAACGCAGCATCAATACACAAACAAGAGAGGGAACACAATGAACAACATACTAAGCGGTTGCCAGCCGCAGTCGGTATTTCACTATTTTGAAGCAATCTCTCGCATCCCGCGCGGTTCTGGCAACGAAAAGGCGATTTCCGATTATCTGGTTTCCTTTGCGGGGGAGCACGGTCTATGGGTGTTGCAGGATGCGGCGAATAATATCTTAATAAAGAAGCCCGCCTCATGCGGCTGCGAAGAACTACCCGCCGTAGCGCTGCAAGGGCATCTTGATATGGTGTGCGAAAAGAACGCCGATTCATCGCACGACTTTTTGCGTGACCCGATTACACTACTCGAGCAAGACGGCTGGATTCGTGCCGACGGCACGACCTTAGGTGCCGACAACGGCATCGCGGTCGCGATGATGCTTGCCCTGCTTGCGGACGATACCCTGTGTCACCCCGCGCTTGAGTGCGTATTTACCGTGTGCGAGGAAACGGGGCTGGAGGGCGCGTTTGCGTTTGACGGTAGCCTCATCAGTGCCCGATATATGATTAACCTCGACTCCGAGGAGGAGGGAGTTGCCACCGTAAGCTGCTGCGGCGGTGTGCGAACCCATATCACAAAACCGATTGTGTATCAAAAGTCGGAGGCCAATGCGGTAAGGCTGTTTGTTCATGGGCTTGCGGGCGGTCATTCCGGCGTGGATATTGCGAAAAACCGAGCCAACGCAATCAAGGTGATGGCGGAGCTTTTAAGCTACCTTAAGACAGAAACGGGCGTTGCCCTTGCCGATATCGCGGGTGGCAATAAGGATAACGCCATCCCCCGCGAGTGCTGGGCGGTTATTTTAACAGAGCGTACTGCGGACGAGATTTCCGCGTTGGTGCGTCGATTTAAAGCGGCGCTCCCCCCCCTGGATGAGGACGACGCAAGCTTTGACATCACAGTCTCAGACGCCGCGGCGGATATGGCGATGTGCTGTTCGGATGCGATACTCAAGCTACTTGTAAATGCGCCAAACGGTGTGCAGACCATGTTTGAGCACGCACCAGACATGGTGGAAAGCTCCTGTAACCTTGCTTCTATCTCGATGGACGGCGACAAGCTGCGTGTTATCGTTTCTATCCGCAGCGCGGCAAAGCATAAGCGCGACGCGGTGGTCACAAAGCTAAGTGCCGTTGCCGAGCAAGCAGGATTTACGCTTTCTGTTCAAGGGGAATACCCCGGTTGGGACTATGAGCGCGAGTCTCATCTGCGCGATGTGATGAGCGAATGCTACCTTGCACTGTCCGGAAAGGCGCTTCGCTTTGAGGCGATTCACGCGGGGCTTGAGTGCGGCATCTTTAAATCAAAATGCCCACAGCTCGACATCATCGCCATCGGTCCGAACATCATTGACTGCCACACGCCGGACGAGCGTCTGAACGTCGCGTCCTGTAACGCGGTGTGGGAGCTTTTGCTTGCAACCCTTGCGAAGCTTTGTAAATAATGACGTTTACAAATTAACCCTTTCACACACTGCAAAGCCGTGATATAATCAGAAAAAGGGTTATACATTTACGTAAAAACGATGCGTCTTGATAGCGGGGCAGAGGGTGTTTGGTTACAGATGTGCCTGATAACACCGTTGCACCGCTTTTCTTTCCTGTGTAGATATTATTGCTGATTGTCAGATGTATAAGGTTATTAGCGACTGCTGCCTGTGGGGTTAACAAAATGGATCGGTACAAAAAGCTTGCACTCAATACGGTGATATTTGCCATAGGCACGTTCAGCTCTAAGGTTCTTGTGTTTTTGCTCATGCCCATCTACACACGAATCCTTTCCCCCGCCGACTACAGCGTGGTGGAGCTTGTAACGGGCACGGCGAACTTTATGATCCCCATCGTCGCGGTTTGCATCGGCGAGGGGGTTATTCGCTTTGGGTTGGATAGTGCCGTGCGCAAGGATGATGTATTCACCTCCGGCATACTCACGGTGCTAATCGGCTTTGTTTTGTTTGCTGCGTGCTACCCGCTGTTTTCGATGATTCCGTTTATCACCGGCTACACGCCGCTTGTGTATCTGTTTGTGCTTGCATCCTCCTTAAAGGGCATCTGTGCGCAGTTTGTACGAGCCAAGGGCTACATCCGCCTGTTTGCGTTTGACGGGGTTTTGTCCACCGTCATGGTGCTGGTGTTTAATATTTTGGGGCTGGTGGTGTTTAAATTTGGCATTACCGGCTATGTTCTGGCTATCATCCTGGCCGATATCTTGTCCGCGCTGTTTTTAACCTGGATTGCGGGGCTTTGGCGGTACTTCAAAGGATTTTCTGTCAACAAGGTCGTATGGCGGGCGATGGTGCTGTACGCCATTCCGCTTATCCCCAACACCTTGTTTTTTTGGGTGACAAACCTTTCCGACCGCTATATTGTGACGGGTTTATTGGGGGCAGAAATCAACGGCTTGTATTCCATTGCCTACAAGATACCCACGATTATTACGGCGGTATCGAGCATATTCATGCAGGCGTGGCAGCTCTCCGCGTTTTCTGAGGAGGATACGCGCACCAAGGCGCGTTTTTATTCTACGGTGTTTGATGGGTACCAATCGGTGCTGTTTATTATCGGTGCGGGCACGGTGCTACTGATAAAGCCCCTGACAAGCCTGCTGCTGGATCAAGAATACTTCACCTCGTGGGTTTACGTGCCGTATTTAATTTTGTCTGTGGTGTTCTCCTGCTTTGCCTCATTCTTTTCCAGCATCTATATGTCGCAAAAACGCAACGTTATGACGATGATAACCACCATGACGGGTGCTGCCATTAACATCGTGCTCAACTTCGTACTAATTCCGATCTATGGCGCAAATGGCGCGGCATTTGCCACGTTTATCAGCTACTTTGTAGTGTTTATCTTTCGCGCTTTACACTCCCGCCGATATATTCCGGTACACGTTGCGTGGGGAAGGCTTGCGCTCAACCTGCTGCTGTTGCTCGGGCTAGCGCTTACCGCCATCCTAGAGCCGGGGTATTCTATTGCGATGCAGATTGCGCTTGCAGTGGCACTGGTGCTCGTTAACGCGAAAACCATGATTACCTCGCTTGTGCGCATCCTAGAGCGGCGTAGAGCGGGTTAAGCGGAACAACGAAAGGGAAGAGGCAAACGATGAAGCTACAAGCATTGCCGTACCGCTTGGCGGTATGTAAGCTAAATGATGTGATGGGGCTTAACCTGAGTGCTCCATTTTTTGCACTGGCAAAGACCGACGATGAGGTGTCGCTCATCTGCCCTAGCGAGCAGACCCCACAGGGATGCATTGCGATTGAGGATGGCTTTTGCGGTTTTCGTGTAAGCGGGTCGCTGGATTTTTCGCTGGTTGGTGTTCTCGCAAAGCTGACTGTACCACTAGCGAAGGAAGGCATCAGCATTGTGACCTTTTCTACCTACGACACCGACTATCTGCTTGTAAAAGAGGCGGATTACCCGCGCGCTGTCAAGGTATTAACCGCAGCGGGCTACGAGTGGGCATAGCTTCACAAACAAAAAGCAAAAAGCGCAGCCAGATTCCGTTTAGGATTTCGGCTGCGCTTTATTATGTTATTTCTGAGTACCAATGTTATTTTGGGTTTTTGGGCTTCTTTTTTACGGTGTAGCCAAACGAGCCCAGTCGTTTTCCTAGCGCAAAATACTCACCGTGGGAATAAGCGGCAAGAGAGCTTTTGTGTAGTAGCAGCTTTCCGTTTTCGTCGATATACTTATCGTCCACATCTACACACAGAATCTCTGCCAAAAACATATCATGCGTTCCTAGGGACTTAATCTCGGTTACGCGGCATTCCAAACTGACGGGGCTTTCGTCAATCAGAGGTGCACTTATCATCGAGGCGGCGACGGGGGTAAGGTGCATCTTCGCAAACTTATCCACCTTTTCTCCGCTCTTTACACCGCAAAAATCTGCCGCGCGTATCAGCGCGGATGTGGTCAGGTTAATGGCAAACTCGCCAGATTCCTTAATAATCGCATGAGAGTAACGCGAGGGGCGAACCGAAATATAGGTCATAGCGGGGTAAGAGTTCACAATCCCTGTCCATGCAATGGTGATGATATTCGGCTTTTCCATTGTTCCGCACGTTACCATGGCAAGAGGAACTGGAGAGAGCAGCGTTCCTGCCTTCCATACCGTTTTACTCATATTAGACACTTCCTTTTCAAGCAAAGACACCGCAATCGTTGTACTGGGCGTAATATGCAGCTGTGATTATTCAATTACTCTACCCATTATACCACATCGCAGGTGGGTTATTCCATCAGTTTTGTTTGCGCGTTTTGCTCAAGATGTTGTGTATCAAGGCGCAACCATGTTTTACTTATCCTAGTAGGATGAATGATTCAGCGCTTATTGTGGACACTAATGGTATAAAGGAGGCGTTTGCATGGGCATTATCGGTTGGTTAATCATTGGGGCGCTCGCAGGCTGGATTGCAAGTAAGATTACGGGTAACGATAAGCGGATGGGTGCGGGTAAGAACATCATCGTCGGCGTCATCGGCGGATTTCTCGGCGGGCTTGCGATGAACCTGATTGGAGGCGTAGGGGTCACCGGCTTTAACCTTTGGAGCCTGTTTGTGGCTGTTTTAGGCGCAGTAATACTGCTTTTGATTGTAAACGCGGTAACAAGAAGGTCGTAAAAATTACACAGTTCACATACAAGCAAGAAAAAATAGCGTGCCCCCAGCCACTTTGTTGGTTGGGGGCACGCCAATTGCAGAGTTTTTGGGGGAGGATACATATGCCTATTTTAGTTCAAAATCCTTACTATCCAGCTGAGCGTAGACGTCCTTGAGCAGGCTGTAATCTGTAACAGGATTGCCCTCCAGAAGTATAATCCGAAGATTGGTTAGCTTCGAAAGGGGTGCAACGTCGCTAATCATATTGTCGTTTAGCTGCACGTCCCACAGCTTTGGCAGGTTGGCAACTGCCGATATATCGGTAATGCCTGCGTTTTTGGCATCGATATGCTCAAGGTTTGTAAGACCGGACAGTGCGTCCAAACTGGCAATACCGGCGGGGGTGCCGCTATCTCCGTGCAGCCAGCAAAACACCAGGCAGTTTAAGTTTGTCAGGTCTTTGAGGGGAGTCAGGTCTTCCACCAAGGTGCCGTTAAACACCAACGTCTCCAGGCTAGGTATTTTGCTCAGCGGGGATAAATCCGATATCTCGTTAAATGAAATATCCAATTCTTTTAGTCCTGTAAAATATCCGAGCGCACTGATGTCCTTAATATTATTGCTGTCGTTTTTCTCACCAAAGCTGCCATTACTTACGTTAAGCGACTGAACTTGTGCGGCTTCTTCAAGCGTGATGTCACCTTCGGGTTTGTTCATTGCCTTTCGTACCTTGGTCTCAAGGTTTTCGTCGCTAAACACAACAACGGCGGCAGGCTGGCTTTCAGGCTCCAAAGCGGAGGATGGCTCTGTCGAAACTACGGGCTCGGGTACTGGCTGAGGTTTCGGGGTTTGGGTCGCACATGCTACCATAGAGAGTACAAGAATCAAAACAAGACCAATCAACAGGAATCTTTTCATTATAAAGCAACTCCATTTCGTTTTTAATACCAAGTAAGAATAAAAACGTAACCACTGTATAGATAATAGTATACAGTTCCATGCGGGAGTTGTGGTGTGCAGGTTGCACACATCTGCGAATATATAAGCAATGCGCAAAGCAAAATATTAGAATTGATTGAAACAATATGGAAACTAAGTTATAATTATAGGGAAAATCACTTTTTTTGAGCGCAATATGTTTGAATGGAGGCGCGGATTATGGCACAGTATAGATTGAAGGCGAACCGTACCAGTACGTTGCTTCATCGATTATTTAAGGCTCCCAATCTAGATGAGTTTTTACAAAACAACATAAGCGCGTCGGAATTCCCCGAATTCTATATTTATATATCCGATTTGTGTAAACAGACCGGACAGGTACCCGAGCAGATTATCAAACGCGCCATGATTGACCGTACCTACGGGCACCAAATCTTTAACGGAACACGTCGTCCGTCCCGCGACAAGGTGATTCTGCTTGCCTTCGGTTTCGGTCTTAATGTGGACGAGACGCAGGGGTTACTAAGAATGGCACAGAAAAGCACGCTCTACCCAAGAATCATGCGCGATGCAGTGATTCTTCGTTGCTTAAACGACCACACGGATGTGATAACAACCCAGAGCATGCTTCAAACACTTGGTTTAACCCTGTTAGGCGGTGAGGATAAGCATGGATGAACTCTTGCTGCAAAGCCTTTCGGAAGAATTTGACTGCGACAGGTATCCAAGCGAATTTTTGGCGGAGTACGAGCCGATGGAATGCCTTGCGCACAATGAAGCAGGTGAGACCCTGCTGGTAAAAAGCAAGCAGACTGGTGTCCGCTTTGTGACCAAATGCTATACGGCAAAAGACCTGCTCTCTCACACAAGCGAAGGAACGTTGTTAATGGGATTGACTCACCCGGGGCTACCAGCCTTTATGGGCGAATATCAAAACGACAAAATGCTGTGCGTGGTGCGCGAGTACATCGAAGGAACCCCACTTAACCAATATGCCGCACCAAACAACCTGTCGCAGGCCGAGATTATCAGCATAGCCGTCCAGCTTACTGATATCCTGTGCTATCTGCATAGACAGACCCCGCCGATTATTCATCGGGATATTAAACCCCACAATGTTATCATAGACAACAAAGGAAAGGTTTGGCTTATCGACTTTGGAATCTCTCGCGTTTACAATGAGACTGCCAAAGAGGATACCGTGTGTTTTGGAACGAAGCAGTTTGCGGCACCCGAACAATACGGTTTTTCGCAGACCGACTGCCGCGCGGATGTTTTTTCTTTCGGTATTCTGCTTGGATGGCTGTTAACAGGCGCAACGGAGCGAAAGTTAATGCTCGCGCAAATAAACAATCCTCGCCTAAGGCGACTAATTGCAAGATGTACGGAGTTTGCCCCCGAAAAACGCCATCAATCTATGGCAAGGGTTAAGCGGGTGCTTCAAAATGCCGATGGCAGTAAAAATAGGCGGTGTCTACGGCGTGCGGCAGGTATTCTTGCCTGCGGAATGTGCTTGTGTATCGGCTTTACGGTAGGGCGATATACAGAGCTCGCACCGCCACTCTCATTTTCATCCCACGTCTCCTTTGAGGAGCCGCTGATCGAGCAGGCGGTGCGCCTTGCGCTGGATAAAACGCAGCATGAGCCGATTGACGAAGCAGAGCTTTTATCTGTCAGCGAGCTTTATCTCTTCGGAAACCATGCAGTAGCCAATCTGGAGGATTACATGGAACTGGGGCAACACATGGCAAACAACGACGGTGTAGTGAAAAACGGTGAGATCCGTTCCCTGCGTGATATATCAAGGCTTAAAAATCTAAAATGCCTGCGTATCGCACTTCAGAATATCGAGGACCTATCCCCGTTGTGCGAGCTTGCCGAACTTGAGCAGCTTGACCTTAAGCATAACCCGATTGCGGATGTAGAGCCGATTTCATCCCTTCCCGCCATACAGATGCTATGTGTATTCGATACCCGGATCAGCGACCTGTCTTCGTTATCGGCTTGTCCAACGCTTGAAAATCTGGATATCGGCAATACTCGCATTCAGTCGTTATCTGCGTTAGCGGGATTAAAAAAACTCAAATACCTGTATATGCGTGGTGCTTCTCTGCAAGCATTGTCTGGAATAGAGCAGTTTGTGTATTTAGAGCAGGTGGGGCTTGACGACGTTGCCGACGGGGACTTAACGCCGCTTTTGTCGCTGCCGCGGCTTAAAGAGGCACATCTGGGCGAAGCGCTTAGGCAGAGCGCACAACACGACCTGTCTCAGGCCGGATTTTCGGTATTGTACCAATAGCAAAAAATACGGAGCAGAACATATAAAAAAACAATAACCCTGCAAACCATTGAGGTTGCAGGGTTTTTGTTGTAAGGGTACAACAAAAAAGATGCATTATGCTTATTGTATATACGTTAGCAAACTCTTAATATCTGTGATCCAACCATTGATTATCTGTGTATTTTCTGCAAGTTTGTTTCTATCCTTTTCATATCCTTGTAATAAGTGTAATTGATGTCTCCAATAGCTATAAAGTTTATTAAAAAAATATTGTTCCGCTATAATATTCGGAAAATCAGATTTTGCCTGTTCAAACGATATATTTAGTTTTTCACTTGCTTGTTCAGCTGATAATCCCATGGACTTTTTGAAATCTCTAAATACCCATTGCCGTTCAAAAATATTCATAGCCCGCCAGCCGGAGTATTGATGATCAAATGTTTCTTTTATCCTTGCCAACAATTCTTTTGCAATGAGATTGTCATCTACCGTCATATTTGATGTAATTTTACCTTCTGAGGTGTTGTCAGCAAAAATATCATAATTCATTAATACTTGAATCGAGCCTATTTCTTGTCCATGGTAACGTTCTGGATTTAATACAGATAAAGCAAACCCGATACCTGCACTTTCGACATCCAAAATATGCTACATCCTTGCTGTTTTCTATCCATTTGAAAGATAGTAATTCTATTAAGTTGAATAGTAGCAAACACTGTTTCGCAGCCTTTACCTTGTAATCCAATTGCAATAGAAGAAATCATCTGACTTTTTTATGGAGATATAGCGCATATCCACCTGCCACTAAAATAATAAAAAGCGCTGGGGCATACTTCCATACGAAAGATGTAGTAGCAGCATTTTCAACTGAAAATGTTGATGTAATATTTACCAAACTATGTGTGATGATGCATGGAATCAAGCTTCTGCTCTTATAGAATACCATAACAAATGCGAATCCTATTGCAATTGCATAAGCCATTTGTAAAAAAGTATCTAATGTTGCATGCCCTGTAAGCAAATTTACAATATGTCCAGCGCCAAAAGTTACCGCAGATATAATAACAGCCTGTTTAATGCTGTCCTTCTCTATTGCTTTAAATAAAAGTCCCCTAAATATAATTTCTTCAACATATCCAACCAATGCCATCGTAATAACGGCAAAAACCTGATGTGTCAAATCGTAATGCATAGATACGCCAAACCAAAAATTCACCGAAACCAACAGAACAAACGGTATGAAATATAAATATTTCTTTGTATTCGTCAAGCCAACTAATCCATACTTTAAACCAAGTTTATTCTTAAAAATAAAAAATGTTAAAACAGCCGCAATTGCCAATAGCACCAATACAGAAAGCAAACTGCCGTCACCAAAATTATTTCTAAGATTCCCCATTACAACAACATAGACGATAATGCACATCACAGCAAACCATATTTCACTTTTCTCATAAAACTTTATCATAAAGAACTCCTCATACTAATTATATCAAATCATTTATTTAAGGCTTCACTGTTAAAAAACTTTAGCGTTAAGCCAGAGCTTGCACCGCAATAATACTCTGTGTCTTTACGAACTATGGTGCTCGTATTTCAATCCTTTTATTCTGAAATATTATCAAGTCAAAACTGCATGAAATTTCTTTACACTCTACAAACGGAAGAGAACAAAAAAGCCGCCAGAAAGCCTTTCTACCAACACATTCTGACAGCTACCGTGTGCAAAATAAAAACGCCAGCATTGTATCAATACTGACGTTCTTATATGGCGGAGAAGGAGGGATTTGAACCCTCGCGCCAGTTTCCCGACCTACTCCCTTAGCAGGGGAGCCTCTTCACCACTTGAGTACTTCTCCATATGGTGACTAATAAAACTTGTATATTATGATGCTTTATGGCGGTCGCTGTTGCTCCCCGCCGCAAGCCATAATCGGCGTTGGCGGAGAGGAAGGGATTCGAACCCTTGGTTCTTTCGAATCACTGGTTTTCAAGACCAGCTCCATAAACCACTCGGACACCTCTCCAACTGTGACGCATCATATGATAACATATTTAACGGGCTTAGTCAACAGCTTTCACCCCACTTTTCCGCCTTTTATGCAAAATGCGGTTGCGGCGTGTGGATTGGAGACAGTCTGTGGACAGACTAAATGAAGAACTAGACGGTTTACTACGATAGAGGTACACAACAATATTGCTTTTATCCTTTTGTCGCAATAAAATGCGCCGAAGCTTGCAAGGTTTGCAGCGGCGCGCGTGAATATTCAAGAATGAACGAGCGATTTGAAGGATTTCAAAGAATTCAGTAGGTTTATATGCATTAACTGCGAAAAAATGTTGATATTTAATTTAAAATTGAAAAAATTCAGGGAAAATCATTGACATTTGCCATGATACCCTTTATATTTTTAATTGTTGCTTTTTGCATCTGTAACACGAAAATAACTTAAAAATTTACCGATTACAGTCAACGAAAGAACAACAGCGTCGTATGTTCCGCTAATAAGCCAAAAGAGTTGTATTTTGGCAAAAGCCTTTTGCGGGGTAGCGGTTTCAAAAGGTGCTGTGGGCGCAAACCAGACATTTTGCGTCTAAATCCGCAAAGGGGGATGCAGATATATGGATAATAATGTGATCGTCAAGCTCAAGGATATAGTGGTGGAGTTTGACGGGGAACGCGTACTAAAGGGTATCAACCTCGATATTCACGACAAGGAGTTTGTTACGCTGCTCGGACCGTCGGGCTGCGGCAAAACGACTACGCTGCGCATCATCGGCGGCTTCGTGGATCAAAACGAGGGGGATCTTTTTTTTGGTTCGCAAAAGATTAACGGCATGCCGCCCTACAAGCGTCATGTCAATACCGTGTTTCAGCGCTACGCTCTTTTTCCGCATTTAAATGTGTTTGAGAATGTGGCGTTCGGGCTTCGGGTTCAAAAGCTGCCCCAAAAGGAGATTACAGCCCGCGTGCGCGAGATGCTCGAGCTGGTAGGCTTAAAGGGCTTTGAACATCGAAACGTAAAGAACCTTTCCGGTGGTCAGCAGCAGCGCGTCGCGATAGCGCGTGCCCTTGTAAACCACCCGAAGGTGCTGCTGCTTGACGAGCCGCTCGGCGCGCTCGATTTAAAGCTACGCAAGGAGATGCAAACCGAGCTCAAGCGCATCCAAAAAAGCCTTGAGATTACGTTTGTCTACGTCACCCACGATCAGGAAGAGGCGCTCACCATGTCCGACACCGTTGTGGTCATGAACAACGGAGAGATTCAGCAGATCGGCACGCCGCAGGATATCTACAACGAGCCGATTAACGCCTTTGTGGCGGATTTTATCGGCGAAAGCAATATCATCGACGGCATTATGGTCAAGGATTTTCTTGTGGAGTTCGCGGGTTCTTCCTTTACCTGTGTGGATATGGGCTTTGAGCGAAACGAACTGGTGGATGTGGTCATTCGTCCCGAGGATATCAAGGTTGTGCCGCAGATTGTGGGGCAGCTTTCCGGCGTGGTGGAAACGGTCACCTTCAAAGGCGTACACTACGAGATGATTGTAAACGGCTGCGGCTACAAGTGGATGATTCATTCCACGACGTTTGAAGAGCCGGGCAGCATCATCGGCATGAATATCACACCAGAGGATATCCACATCATGAGAAAGAAGGAGCCTCAGGACTAACGAGTGCATCCGCTGCGAGCACCTCGTTTTTCATGGCACCGCGCTAGGTATTAACCGCCGTGTGTCGGAAAGGAAAGGGTCAGACCAATGAAAGCACGTTCTCCGGCCGCGCCCTACCTTGTATGGGCTGTTTTGTTTATTATTGTGCCGCTGTTTTTGGTTGCGCTGTTTGCGTTTACCGATTCAAAAGGCGCATTTACCTTGGATAACATCATTCGCGTCGCGGACTACACCCCCGTGCTGCTGCGCTCGTTGTGGCTAGCGGCTATCGCCACTGTCATCTGTTTGGCGGTGGGCTATCCGCTTTCGTACATCATCTCGCGTGCGGAGCCGGGTGGGCAGAATTTGATGATTATGCTCATCATGCTGCCGATGTGGATGAACTTTTTGCTGCGCACCTATGCGTGGATGACGATTTTAGAGAACAACGGGCTGATAAATCGGCTGTTCGGATTGTTTGGCATAGGACCGTTTGAACTGATAAACACCCCGGGTGCGGTGGTGCTCGGTATGGTGTATAACTATCTGCCGTTTATGATTCTGCCGCTCTACTCGGTCATGACAAAGATTGATAAAAGTGTGGTTGAAGCGGCGCAGGATCTGGGCGCTAACACAATCGGGGTATTTAACCGTGTGGTTATCCCGCTTAGTATCCCGGGTATCACTACTGGGATTACGATGGTGTTTGTGCCGTCGGTCAGCACCTTTGTTATCTCAAAGATGCTCGGCGGTGGTGGAAATCTGCTGATTGGCGACCTGATTGACCTTCAATTCCTCGGCAACGCCTATAACCCGCAACTGGGCGCAGCCATATCCCTTGTGCTTATGGTCATCATCCTTCTGTGCATCGCGATTATGAACCAGTTCGATGCCAGCGAAGAGGATATGGAGAGCATGATTCTTTAATGCATTTTGCGCAAATGCGCTACAACTACACGATGTAAACGGAGGTGGGCACCGATGTCCAAGACAATGTCTCGTATCTATGTGGGTATTGTTTACCTGTTCTTATATGCGCCCATCGCGGTGCTTATCATCTTTTCCTTCAACTCGTCCAAAAGCCGCAATGTATGGACGGGCTTTACCCTTGATTGGTATGCCCGCCTATTCCAGAACGAAACAATAATATCATCCCTGGTCAACACCCTGATTGTCGCGGCGGTTTCGTCGGTTATCGCAACCATGCTGGGCACCCTTGCCGCAGTAGGCATCAATTCGATGAATAAAAAGCTGCGTGCCGCAGTGATTAACGTAACCTATCTGCCGGTTATCAATCCCGAGATTGTCACCGGCGTTTCGCTGATGCTGTTGTTTGTGTTCGCGGGTGTCAGTCTTGGGTATGCCACGCTGATTATTGCCCATATTACGTTTAGCGTACCGTATGTCATTCTAAACGTAATGCCAAAGCTTCGTCAGATGGACGGCCACCTTTACGAGGCGGCGCAGGATCTAGGCTGTGACCGCACACAGGCGTTTTTCAAGGTGGTACTACCCCAGATAATGCCCGGCGTGGTAACGGGGTTTTTGATGGCGTTTACCTATTCCATCGATGACTTTGTCATCAGTTACTTTACAAGCGGACCCAGCTCGCAGACCCTGCCAATCACCATCTTTTCGATGACGCGCAAAAAAGTAAGCCCCGAGATTAACGCTTTGTCCGCCATAATCTTTATTATTGTACTCACCGTCCTTGTCATTATGAATATGAAGGATGCCAACATCTATCGAAAAAGAATAAAGAAGGAGACTGAGAGAATATGAAACGGTTTGTATGTGTTATTGTCGCAGCTTGTGTTGCCTTGATGTGCGCCGTACCCGTTATGGCAGAGGTCACCGTTGCAAACAGCGATGTTTACACTGCCCTTGAAGGACAGGCTATCACCTTAAACGTGTATAACTGGGGCGAGTATATCTCCGACGGCTCGGACGAATCCGTAAACATCAATGCCGAGTTTGAGCAGCTCACCGGCATTAAGGTACAGTATTCTACCTTTGCCTCCAACGAGGAGCTTTACGCAAAGCTCAAAAGCGGCGGTTCACAGTACGATGTCATCATTCCATCCGACTATATGATTAGCCGTATGATCAAAGAGGATATGCTTGAACCCCTTGATTATTCGATGATACCCAACTTCTCAATGATTATGGACGAGTTTAAAGACCCCAACTACGACCCCGGCAATCGGTTCAGTGTGCCCTATATGTGGGGGACAGTGGGTATTATCTATAATACCGAGATGGTCACAAAGCCCGTCACGGGTTGGGATATCCTATGGGACAACGATTACAGCGGCAAGATTTTGATGTTCTCCAACTCCCGCGACGCGTTCGGCGTTTCGCTGTTGCGCCTTGGGTACTCGCTTAACACCGAGAACGAGGCGGAACTGCGCGCGGCCAGCGATGAGCTAAAAAAGCAAAAGCCCCTTGTGCAGTCCTACGTTATGGACGAAATCTTTGATAAGATGCAGGGCGGCGAAGCCGCACTCGCGCCATATTATGCGGGTGATGCCATTACCATGATGGACACCAACCCAAGCCTAGCGTGGGCGGTACCCGAGGAGGGAACCAACCGCTTTGTTGACGCCATGTGCATCCCGAAGGGCTCACCCAACAAGCAGGCGGCCGAGCTGTATATTAACTTTATGACCGAGACCGACATCGCCGTAGCTAACTGTGAGTACATTGGCTATTCCACCCCGCATACACAGGCGTATGAGGCACTCGACCCTGAGATTACGGGCAACGTAGTCGCCTACCCGTCCCAGGAGGTTCTTGATAAAACCGAGAGCTTTGTTAACCTGTCGGATGAAACCAACGCCTTGATTGACAGCCTGTGGACCGAACTGCTGGGTGCAAATGCAAAGAGCAGCAGCTGGGTGATTGTTGTGTTGCTTGTGGTTGCCATCGCGGTTGCAGTGGGATTGCCGCTATACAGAAAGGCAAAAAAGAACCGCCAAAACTACTAATAAACGCAAAAATCAATACTTTAAGTAAATAGACTAAGTGCAATTAAAACAGCCGAACAGCATGCAGGGGTATGCTGTTCGGCTGTTTTTGTCATTCGACAGGATAATCAGCAAAATACGGCGTAATTGGTTGAATAATGAAATCTAATTATGTATAATGTAAAAAAAGATAAAACGGCAAGGGGGATTTATTGTGAAGTTGGGACAAAAGCTGTTGCTGATTATGGTAATCGGCATGTCGGTGGTCACCCTTTCCATTATCACAATGGCCAATGTCGTTGCATTTCGATACATTAAGCAGGAAGAACAGCGCGATATCGTAAAAAGCTACGAAAATGCGACCCTGCTGCTGGGTGCCGAGGCACGCGCTATGATGCAGACCCTTTCGGACCGAGCGCAGAACGATATGGCATATCAGTTTGTCAGCAACCCAGACAAGCAGTATGTGATACATGAGCTGACGGGGAGTTCGCTCACAAACCTTGAGATAAACTATATCATTTTTTTTAATGAAAACGCAAATTTAGTTTATTTAAATGCCGACGGGGTTGAGCATGCAGTACAAAGCAGAGACAAGGGCGAGCTGCTTCGGCGAATAACAGACAAGTGGAAGACGGGCGTTTTATCCTTTGACGAGCAATATCTGGGTCTTACCGTCATCGACGACCGCTTTTTAATGATTGCGGGAATGCCCATTACGACAACAGACCAGCAGGAATCTTCGGGCTACCTTTTTATGGCGCGTTATCTAGGTGATGAGTTTATGCAGGACATGAGCAGTATTCTGGGTGTGCAGGTTTCGGTAAACACCCATCCGCGCAAGGTTCATACATGCAGTATTAAGGACAAAGCGTTCCAGTTTGATCCTGCCCAGCTTGTAACTACAACACGGGGAGATACGATTGAAGCCACCAATGTTCTATACGACAGGCTGACCGATACGGCCATGGAAATCCATTTTACCCTATTGCGGGACTCTTACCGATTTGGCGTTGGTTCCATGCGGGTGATTGTAGCTGCCTCCATCTTAATCATAGGGTTAATCTCCTTTGCCATTGTCGGTTTGTTTAACCACACCATTCTGTTCCGCATCAAAAAGCTCAGCCGGTTTGTGGATGATGTCGCTGCAGGAAGGGACGTAACCCGAGTGGTATCCATGCCCGGGCACGACGAGGTGACGGCACTTGCCGAACACACCAATGCAATGCTCAGGCAGATAAGCCAAAACGAAGAAACACTCCAGTGGCAGGCGACGCACGATCTGTTGAGCGGGCTGTATAACCGGCACCGCTTCACTCAAATGGTGGGTGAGGCGATGCATACAAACGGGGAGTCTGCGAGACTCGGGCTTGTTTTGGTCGAGATGACCAACTTTAAACTACTTAAAACCACCCGAGGGCAGGCGGAGGGGGACGTTATCATTTCCTCTTTTGGGCGAAGGTTATTGGAATGCAAAGAGTGTGACGCGATCTCCGCACGGATGGGTCGTGACGAATACGCCATCCTTATCAACCTACACGGGGAATGCGACGTCAATTACATTGCAAACAGATTGGTCAGTATGCTGTGCGAGCCGATTGTGATGGACGTGGATGAAGTTGTAGCCGATATCAACGCGGGTGTGGCGTTTTATCCCCAGCACGCGGTGGATGTAGAAAGCCTGTTTCAGTGTGCAGACCTTGCGCTCACAGCGGCAAAGGCGGATGGCAACAACATTGTTCGACGGTACGAGCCCCACATGGCACAGAGATTCCTCAGCCGCCTTAGCACCATCAACGACCTAGGCAGGGCGTTAACAAACCGCGAGTTTTCCCTGCGCTATCAGCCGCAGGTCAATGCCGAAACGGGCGAGATCGTGGGAGCGGAAGCACTCCTTCGGTGGGAGCATCCCGAGAAGGGAATAATCGCACCCGCCGAGTTTATCCCGCTTGCCGAACAGAGCGGCAAGATTATTGAGATTGGTCGATGGGTACTACAAAAGGCTTGTATGGATGCGATGGAATGGATATTGCCATGGACGGTATCGATTAACATCTCTGCGCAGCAGGTCAAGCATCCCGAGTTTGTGGATGAGGTTATGAGCGCGCTAGAGCAGTCAGGGCTTCCTCCCCAGCGTTTGGTGCTAGAGATTACTGAATCGGCATTTATCAACGACAAAAACAGTCTAAAGAGTATGCTCAACCGATTCCGAACCCTTGGCATTGCCATCTCGCTCGACGATTTTGGCACAGGGTATTCGTCGCTTACCTACCTGCACGATTTTCCGATGGATGAGCTTAAAATCGACCGCTCGTTTGTCAGTGCAATCGGCAGTGATATGGAGACCTCCGCGATTATTGATACCATCATTGTGCTTGCGGGCAAGCTGCACTTAAAGATTATTGCCGAGGGCGTAGAGAACCAGTCTCAGGCAAGCTTTCTGCGCAGCAGGGGGTGCGACCAGTTCCAAGGGTACCTGTACAGCAAGCCGGTTTTACAACAGGAGCTATTACAAAAACAGCGGAATGTTTTAGACGACAACGTCTAATGGTATAAAAGCGGTCGATGGGCTTAAAGTCCGTCGACCGCTTTTTCTATGCGAAGCAATGCCTCTTGAACAACCGAGCGTGGACACGCGATGTTAATGCGCTCAAAGCCGCTTCCTCCCGCGCCAAACATCGTACCGGCATCCAGCCACAGCTTTGCCTTGTGAATAATCAGATCGTCAAGCGCCTGGTCACTTAGACCCAGCCTCGAAAAATCCAGCCATACCAGATAGGTGCCCTCGGGCTCCACCAGCGTTACCCCTGGCAGGCGGTCACGCACAAAGTCTCGAACCAGTGCCACGTTTTCGGCAAGATAGGCAAGCAGCGCATCAAGCCACTGGTCGCCCTGCTCATATGCCGCCTTGCAGGCGATAAGCCCCATGATGTTAGGCTCATCATAACCCGTGCGACGAATCTCTTGCTTAAAGCGGCGGCGCAGGGAGTCGTTTGCGATAAGTATGTTTGAAATCTGCAGCCCCGCAAGGTTAAAGGTTTTGCTGGGTGCCGTGCAGGTAATTGTGTTCTCGGCAAACTCTGGGCAAATGGAGGCAAACACCGTGTGGCGGTGCCCCGCGTGCACAAAGTCGGCATGAATCTCGTCCGAGAGAATGAGCACGTTATGCCTTAAGCAGATTTCACCAATACGCGTCAATTCTTCTGTTGTCCAGACCCGCCCCACGGGGTTGTGTGGACTGCAAAGGATAAACAAACGAACCTTGTTCTGAATAATCTTTTCTTCAAAATCAGTAAAGTCCATCTTGTATCTGCCGTTTTCGTAAAGCAGTGTGCTTACAATAAGCTTGCGGTCGTTGTTTGTTACCGCCGAAGCGAAGGGATAGTAGACCGGCTGCTGAATCAGCACCGCATCGCCGGGCTCGGTAAACGCGCGTACCGCAGTGCACAGGGCGAATACCACACCGGGCGTCTTCACAACCCAAGATGGATCGATATCCCACGAAAAGCGACGCGAAAACCAGCGTTTCAACACATTAAAATAATCCTCTTTGGCGTCGGTGTAGCCAAACACACCATGCTCACAGCGCAGCATAAGAGCCTGTGTCACCGCTGGCGGTACGGTAAAATCCATATCTGCGACCCACATCGGCAGGGTATCGGCGGGCATGCCGCGTTCGATAAAGAAGTCGTGTTTTAAGGAGTTGGTTCCGCTTCGTGTGATGGGTTTGTCAAAATCAAAGTTCATTGTTACAACCCTTTCAATGCGTTTTCAAGGTCAAGTATTAAATCGTCGGCACTTTCCAGCCCCACCGAAAAGCGAAGCAGACGGTCGTTAATGCCTTTTTGCAACCGTATCTCCTCCGGCACATCCGCGTGGGTCTGCAGCATGGGGTAGGTGATAAGCGACTCCACCCCGCCAAGGCTTTCGGCATACTGAATTAGGCGCACGTTTTCAAGCAGGTGACGGGCGGTTTCGGCGGTGTTGGTCTCAAATGAGATCATCGCGCCAAAACCAGATGCCTGACGGCAGGAAAGCGTATAGTGGGGGTGGCTTTCAAGCCCCACGTAATGAACGGCGACGATCTTATTTTGTGTGCAAAGCCACTGCGCAACAACCTGTGCCGTTTTTTGCTGGTGCTGCAACCGAATAGGCAGGGTCTTTATGCCGCGCAGAAGCAGCCAGCTGTCAAACGGGGATAGACATGCGCCAATGGTCTTGTAGATAAACCGCAACCGCTCGGCGAGTATGGAACTGCCCGAAACCAAAAAGCCGGCAAGCGTGTCGTTGTGCCCGCCCAGATACTTGGTTCCGCTGTGCAGCACGATATCTGCGCCCAATGAGAGCGGGCGCATGAACATCGGCGTTAAAAAGGTATTGTCCACAATCAGCAGTACATCCTTGCCCGACAGAAGTTCAGCCACCGCAGCAACGTCGGTCACCTGCATCATCGGGTTGGTGGGCGTCTCCACAAACACCGCCTTCGTCGCGGGGCATAACGCAGCTTCCACTGCGGCAATATCCGAGGTGTTGACGTACTCTACGACAACGCCGTTCTTTTTGGATAGGTGGTCAAACAGCCTGCGCGAGCCGCCGTACAGGTCGTCCGACGCAACAATGTGGTCGCCCGGGCAAAACAGCTCCATCAGCGCCGTAACGGCCGCCATGCCGGAAGAGAACGCCAGCGCGTCGACTCCGCCTTCCAGCTGGGCAAGCATCTTCTCAAGCTGCTCCCGCGTCGGGTTTTGTGTGCGGGAATAGTCATACCCAGTGCTTATGCCAACCCCAGGGTGCGCAAAGGTCGCGGTTTGATAGATGGGGGTACTGATTGCGCCAGTGCAGTCCGGTTTTTTATCATTTAAATGAATACATGAGGTAGAAAAATCCATTGCAGCAATCCTCCGTTATATTATGTAGACAAATCGTACTATGCACACATTCGAAACACAGAGGCGGCTGGTATAACGCGGCGGTCACATACCATCTGGAGTTCATTCCTTTCAGGCAAAAGAAGCCTAGTTCGCATCAAGACTGGACGATGCTTTTTTAAAAAGAGGTAAAACCTGCGTAATAAAATCAATCATATGACATAACTGGGTTTGTTGTCAACGGCATTTTAGGCAGCATCCTGCATACAATGCCCTATACAGAAAGTTTTCACCGTTCATACAATCACAAAGCTAGATAATTTACTCTAAAGCATGTATAATAGAAAATGATAATTTGTTACTTTTGCTGCACAGACCACGACAGCCTGAGGGAAGCGATACGATGATTCACTTAAAAACGCAGCATTGTATTTGATATGGAGGCAGCCTATGGAACTCAAGGCAAGACATAAGATTGCCACGGCGATCTTACGCCCCATTGTGGGGGCATACTGCCGGGTGGCTTACAACCTCAGATTGCCCGCAGTCTCGGAGCTAAAACAGATTCCGTCACCCTGTTTTGTGGTGGCAAACCACAACAGTGACCTTGATCCTGTTTTTTTGTCAATGTGTATCCCGTCGCCCGTGTTTTATGTTGCGAGCGACCATCTGTTTCGGCTTGGGTTTATCAGCAAGCTGTTGCGCTACTTCTTCTCTCCAATCCCGAAGCTGAAATCAACTAGTGACATCAAAACTATCCGCGATATCATTGCCGCACTTCGCTCAGGCGCCAGCGCAGGGGTATTTCCGGAGGGAAACCGCTCGTGGGATGGGGAGACCATGGCGTTTTCACCTGCAATAGGCAAGCTGCTACATCATCTTGGCGTGCCGATTGTGGTGTTTCGCATCCATGGCGCGTATATGGCATTCCCACGCTGGGGTGACAAAAACCGACGTGGGCGCATTGAATGCCGGTTGGTGCGCGTCCTTTCCCCCGAAACCGTAAAGCAGATGGGCATCGATGAGCTAAACGAGCTGGTGCGTAACGACCTGTGGGTAGACGCTGCACAGGATCAACGCGACGAGCCTGTGCGGTTTATGGGCAAAAACCTTGCACAGAGCATCGAAACGGTTTTATATGCTTGCCCGTCCTGCGGCGGGTTTACGACAATACAGTCAAAGGGGAACGAGGCTTTCTGTGCCTGTGGTTTGCGCTTTCGATATGACGAATTTGGCGTGCTTCACGGCGCACCCTATCAAAGCATTGCCGGCTGGAATCGCTGGCAGACGCGCCACCTGGAACAGCATCTTGGGGGCATGGAAAAGGCAGACGACAACACCGCCATATTTTGCGATGAGAATCAAACCCTCCACAGCATCGAGCGCGCATCCAAAACCCGCTTTGTAGCCAAGGGTCGGCTTTGCATCTACCGCGATCGTTTGGTGCTAGAGGGTAAGGACGAGACGATAGAGTTTTCTCTGCAATCGATTTCGCGCCTAGAGATATGGGGCAGGCTCACGCTGCAGTTTTCTACCTTAGACGGTCGCCACTACGAGATAAAAAGCAAACGCGTTCGCAGCGCGTATAAGTATCAGCAGGTGTACAACCTGCTTGCTCACCTTCGCGGGGAACAGAATGCGGGTGTGTCGGCAGATGAAATAAAAACATGAGGGGGAAAAAGCGATGGGCTTTTCTGCACAAAACACGGGGTTATGGAATCCCATCATCCAGTTTGGAATCTTAGCGGCAATCCTTGTTGTATCCAACATGCTGCAAAGGCGGGTGCCATTTATCCGCAAACTGCTAATGCCCACTGCGGTGCTGGGGGGGCTGCTTGCCCTTGCGCTCCGCGGCATCGGAATCATTACGATTGACACCGTTTTTATGGAGAACGTCACCTACCACACCATTGCACTTGGTTTCATTGCGCTTGGTCTGCGTATGCCCAAGGCAAGCGAAGTCGCCGAACACAAAAAAGACGGGTTAAAAAGCGGACTGTTGATTGTGGGTACATATCTGTTGCAGGCGGTAGTCGGGCTTGCCATAATGGGGGTACTCGCGTATACCATTTTCCCCGATTTATTTAAGGCAGCCGGAATCCTGCTGCCGATGGCATATGGTCAGGGTCCCGGTCAGGCGAACAACATCGGCACGACCTACGAGACCGGGTACGGCTTTGCAGGCGGTGCAACCTTTGGGCTTTCGCTTGCTACCATGGGCTTCTTGTGGGCGTGTATCGGCGGCGTTATCTATATGAACTATCTCATCCGCAAGGGCAAACTCACCCTGTCTTCGGGTAATGTAAAGAGGTCGGAAGTAACGGTAGGGCATTTTCAAGACGAGGGCGAGATTCCGATGTCCGAGTCGGTAGATCGCCTGACGATGCAGCTTGCGATGGTGCTTCTGGTTTATCTTGCCACCTATCTGGTTTCATGGGGGATTACATCAGGGCTTGCCGCCATTCCTGCGCTAGCAGGGGTCGCCACCACGCTGGGCTCGCTCATTTGGGGCTTTAACTTTATCATCGGCTCCTTGTTTGCGCTGCTGTTTCGCAACCTGCTGGTAACACTGAAAAAACGCAGCGTAATCAAGCGTCAATACCCAAACAACTATCTGCTCAACCGCATTTCGGGTATGATCTTTGATATGATGATTATTGCGAGTATCAGTGCGATTAACATAGACGACCTAGCGGGGATGTGGGTGCCGTTTATCCTGCTCAGTACGGTGGGTGGTATTGTTACCCTCATCTACTTAAAGTGGATATGCAAAAGACTGTACCCCGACTATTACCACGAGGGCTTTTTTGCGATGTACGGTATGATGACCGGCACGGTAAGCACGGGCATCTTGCTGCTGCGGGAGGTCGACCCCCAATACACAACACCGGCAACCTCAAACCTCATTACCGGCACCAGCTTTGCTATCCTGTTCGGTCTTCCACTACTGATATTTGTGGGGCTTGCGCCCCAATCGGACACCTTGTTCTTTGTCACAATTGCAAGCTGTTTGTTGTATGGCATCGGCATTCATTATCTCCTGCTGCGCGGCACAAAAAAGGCGACGAAGTAGCAGGACGGCAGACATATAACAAACCCGTGTTCTGCTCCAGTTGGAGCAGAACGCGGGTTTTTGCAGTTAAAACGGTATAAGACACTTTTTAATGCATGTGCATTCCGGCACGCAACAATCAGATGTAAAACATCGAGCCGCCATCCTTGCGCCGTACAACATCCTGTGCAATATCATCTAGTGTTACCGCACCGAGGCTGCTTTTTACCGCTTCGTCAAGGGGGGCAAACACCATCGAGTGCATCGCCTGTTCAATGCTTTCATCGCTTTTGCGCACCGAATCATCCGTCTGTTCAAACAATGATTGCTCGAGTGCGGCAAAGATATCAAGCGCCGTTATCGATGTGGGTGCGTTGCTTAAGCGGTACCCGCCCTGCGCGCCCTTAATCGCAGTTACAATCCCCGCGCGTTTGAGCAGAGAAAAAACCTGCTCCAAATAGATTTTGGAGATGCCCAGTCGGTTTGCCATGCTGATGACGGTGACGGCTTCGCCGGTATCTGGCTCTAATGCCATCAAGGCCAAAGCCGCAAGACCGTACCGTCCTCGCGTAGATATTCTCATATCGTTTCTCCTTGCCCAGTATAATACTCCGCTATTCGTACCGCTCAGTAAAGCTGTGCTTTTCACCTTTTATGCGCCAGCCGATGATGGCGTCAAGGTTTACATTGTGCGCGCTCGCAAATATGTTCTTATCCACATTGGGGTTTACGCGTTTTAAGTCCTTTATGAGTGCCTTGATTTCCAGACGTTTTGATCCCAGCCCCGCGTCATCCAGCACACAGTGCTCGGTCAGGCGGCACGCGCATCGAATGAATTCAAGCTCGTTGTACCGCTTCCACGCCAAGATGTCATCCTCCCGCACCATAAACATCGGGCGGATGAGCTGCATGCCGGGAAAGTTTGTGCTGTGCAGCTTTGGCATCATGGTTTTAACCTCCGAGCCGTACAGCATGCTCATCAGGGTGGTTTCTATCACATCATCATAGTGGTGACCCAGTGCAATCTTGTTGCAGCCAAGCTCCTGCGCGCGGCTGTACAGGGTGCCCCTTCGCATACGCGCACAAAGGTAACAGGGGGAACGGTCGGTATCCGCCACAATGTTAAAGATGTCTGAATCAAAGATTTCAATGGGGATGTGCAGTGCCTGTGCGTTATCTACAATAATCTGCCGGTTTTGCGGGTTATAGCCGGGGTCCATCACCAAAAACCGTGCCGTAAACGGGAAGTCGCTGTGCCGTTGCAGCTGCTGAAAGCACTTTGCCATCAGCACCGAGTCCTTGCCGCCCGAGATGCACACCGCAATCGCGTCGTTTGGCTCAATCAGCCCATACTCCTTAATTCCCGCAATAAACTTTAGCCAGATCTCCTTGCGATATTTTTTAATGATGCTTTTTTCAACCAACTCGTATTTTTGCATAAACTCTCCCTGCAAAAGTCAATTACGCTCGGGAAAAGACGATTGTTTGAATTTGAAGAGAACACCTACTAAAGCGAGGGGAGTGCCTATCCTATTCAAATTATATAAACCGTATTGACCTTTATTATTATCACATTAAAGACTGCCGCACATCACAGCGTGCGTAGGTATTCTTTAAACATATGCAGAAACTCGTCGAGCTCCCACTCGGTGGTCAGATGGCTTAGGCTGATGCGCAGTGTGCTCATCGCCCTTTTGCGGTCGCCAGTAACGGCATACACTGGGCGCGATAGGCTGTTCGGCGCGCAGCAGGCGGACTTGCTCGCAATGCACACGCCCTGCTCTCCCAGCGCTTGTAACGCCGCCTGCGGCTTTAACCCCAATACGCTGATATTTAGAATAAACGGCGACGCGTCCTCGGGGGTGTTTATCGTTACGCCATCTACCCAACAAAGCCCGGCGCGCAGCTTGTCGCAAAGATTCTTTACATATTCATAACGGGAAGGGAGCGCATCAAGTGTGTCCTCCAAGGCGACGGCACACGCAAGGGCAGACGCCGCACTGGGGGTTCCGCTGCGCATGGCAGTGGTGGACTGCCCGCCTAAAATCTGCCCCTCCAGCAGTACACCCTGCTTTACCACCAAAAGCCCGCTGCCCGCAAGCCCATAGAATTTATGGGGTGCCGCCGTTAACAGGTCAATGCCGTCAAGCGAAAAAGGCAGCTTGCCCATTGCCTGCGCGGCGTCTACATGCAAGTGGCAGTGCGCAAGCGGCTTTAATAGGTCTACAATCGGTACCATATCCTGCATAATCCCGATTTCGCTGTCCACAAGGCTCAGTGTTACAAGAATGGTGTCGTCTCGCACCAAAGCGGCAAGATGCTCCATATCCACATGCCCGTTCCTTGATAGACGCACATAATCGACCTCAAAGCCCTGAGCGCGAAGCTGCTCTAGCGGTCCGAGCACCGAGGCGTGCTCCAGCATGGTGGCAATGATATGCTTACCGTATTTTTTATACTGCCCCGCAATGCCTTTAATGGCTAGGTTGTTTGATTCACTTGCGCCCGAGGTGTATACAATCTCATCGGGCAAAACCCCAAGCCTGCGGGCAATCCGCGCAGAAGCATCCTCGTGCAAAAGCCGTTCCTTCACCCCGAGCGGGTGGGTGGAATTCGGGTTTGCAATATGCATTTTTGCCGCATCATAAAAAGCGTTTAGCACGCGCTCGCTCACCGGCGTATCCGCGGCGTAATCCAGATAAATCATGTTCACAATCCTAAAATTAAAGATAATACTATAATAGTATGATTTTCGCCGATTTACAATGGTTTTATCCCACTTGTCATACAAATGCGGGTTGTGTGATATCCGCGCCCTGTTTGGGAACGATAAAACAGAGGTGATGAACAAGATGTCCTATGTCGACCCCAAGATTCAAACGCAGTTTGAGAGTCTGCCAGTAGAACTTAAAAACGCAATACTCGAGCGTGATGTCAAACTAAACAGCCTTGCGGATTTGATTTTGGTGCTTGAGGATATTGTGGAGGAAGAGTGACGCAAAAAACATGCCAGAAGGGAGAAACCGATGAACGACCCCAAAAAGAAAAAGTGGGAATTCCCACTGTATGACGAGGATAGGGTAAGCAACATACTAAACAGCGAAAACGTCGCATCCGCAACCGAATGCACGGGGCTTATCCCATCCGCGCCGCTTAACGAGGATGAGATGGATTCGTATGCAAACCTTTACAGCGTGCCAAAGGTAAAAAACGAGGTAAACAACGGGTTGCAGCATCCGTAATACCGCCGTCAGCCGCCGTCTTTTTTTAAGGCGGCGGCTGTTTCTTGCTTGACAGCCACCAGCAAAAACCATACACTAAAAGTAGACTATGCGGGCAGCCGCGTTTTAGATGACTACACCAGATTTTAGCTGTCGGCGTCAGCCGGTAATCGACCACACGCTTTTAAATTGGGGGATGCACTATGATAAGAAAAAAGGTAAAGATAGCAATCGTCGGCGCAGGCGCGGTGGGGACCTCTACCGCATTTGACCTGAGCATACAGGGACTGTGCGACGAGATTGTTCTCGTCGACGTGAATCACAAAAGGGCGGTTGCCGAAGCGCTGGATATGCAGCACAGCGTTGCGTACCAAACCAGATCGGTTTCCATCCGCGCAGGAGAGTATCAGGACTGCGGTGACGCGGACATCATCGTAGTTACGGCGGCAATGCCCTACAAGCCCGGACAGCGCCGACTGGATATGCTCGAAGGCTCAAGGCAGATTACCGAGTCGATCATCCCGCCCATTATGGAGAGCGGGTTTCGCGGGCTGTTTATTATTGTCACCAATCCGGTAGATATCATATCCTACTATGTCTACCGCTTGTCGGGGCTTCCCGCAAGCCAGATTATCGGCACCGGCACGGCGCTCGATTCGGCGAGGCTGCGCGGGCTAATTGCATCGGCGATGAGCGTAGATGCCAAAAGTGTGCAGGCATACACACTCGGCGAGCACGGTGACTCGCAGTTTGTGCCGTGGAGCAACGTTTCGGTGGGCGGCAAGCAGTTTTACGACATCATTGCCGACAACCCCGAGCGCTTTGGCAGCCTTGATCTCGATCATTTTGTGCACGAGGTCATCGACCTTGGCTTTCAGATCGGCACGGTAAAGGGCACCACCAACTTTGCAATTGCCGCAACGGTAGTGGAGATAATTAAGGTTATTCTAAACGACGAAAACCGCGTTATCCCGGTATCTACCTTATTAAGCGGTGAGTATGGCGAAAGCGATGTGTTCGCAGGGGTTCCCGCGGTGCTGGGGCATCAGGGCGTAAAGGAGATTGTCCGCGCGCGCCTGACCGAAGAGGAGATGTGTCTATTTAAACGCTCGGTGGATGTCATCAGACAGTATAACGAAACCCTTGCGCTGTAATCACCTACTCGGTTTTCAATGAACGGTACGGAGGTCTAGCTATGTCGCACCTTGCGCACAATGTAGAAGTGATACGGCAAAACATCGCTAACGCCGCCAAAGCGGCGGGCAGAAGCGTACAGGAAGTCACCCTGCTTGCCGCAACCAAAACCCGCGATGCCCAATCGGTTCGAGAGGTCATTGCCGCGGGCGTTACGACGGTGGGCGAGAACCGTGTGCAGGAGATGACCGAAAAGCTTGCACAAGCAGCGTATCTCGGTGCATCGCTGCATTTTATCGGGCAGCTGCAAACCAACAAGGTCAAGCAGGTGGCGGGCAGGGTGGAGCTTATTCATTCGGTAGACTCGCTGCGGCTTGCCGCCGAGATTGAAAAGGTCGTCGGGCGGCTTTGCGAGAAGCAAAAGACCATAGCGGCGCAGGACGTGCTTGTAGAGGTCAACATCGGCGGGGAGCACTCCAAGGGCGGCATAGAGCCCCTAGAGCTGCCCGAGTTTTTAGAACAGCTTGCGGGGTTTGCTCACCTGCGGGTGCGGGGCTTGATGTGCATCCCGCCGCCCGCCCAAACACCCGACGAAGCGCGCCGTTATTTTGCGGCGATGAAGAACCTGTTTGACCGCAACGTCGGGATGCTGGATGCGTCGGGTGTACCCATCCTTTCCATGGGCATGTCGGACGACTACGAGCAGGCGGTAAGCGAGGGCGCTACGCTGGTGCGGGTAGGCACCGCCCTTTTTGGTCCCAGAATCTACACATGATACACGAAAAACAGAATACTTCACAAAAAAACAGACCGCCAGTCAGCGGTCTGTTTTGGTTTGTATGAATGCTAGTCGTCATCCTCTTCCGTCATGCAGCCGGATGAGAATTCAGGCGAGCACCACCCCTCCTGCTCGGCAAAAGGTTGAAACAGTCTTTCTTCTTCAGTACGGTTCTTATAGTTCAACATATGGTGCACCTCCTGTAATATAGATAGGTTTGATTTCTTATACTATACCACAAAGGTATAGCATTGTCAACCCTGTTTGTTACACGAGTATGAGGCGGGACGTTTTAAACACCATATACCTGCTCGGTGGCTATAATTAAGCGGGTAATCACATCGTTTACGGGTGTGGCAACACCGTATCGTCTACCCATCTCACACACCGTGCCCCCGAACGACGCTACCTCGGTTTTGCGAGAAGCCTCCACATCCTGCAGCATCGAGGTCTTGCTCATGGGCGAGAAGGTCTGCATCAGCGTCACAAACTCGCGCGCATCCGCCTCGGTCAGGTTCACGTTCGCAGCCTTCGCGAGGGCTACGACCTCCATCATTGCGTCAAAAAACAAGCTGCGGGTCTCTGGTGTGCAAAATCCGCTATACGTTGCCCGGGTTAAGGCGCTTATCTGGTTGCATCCAACGTTAAGCATCCACTTTCGCCAGATGGTGCGAATCATGTCAGGGCACACCTCGGTGCTGATACCAGCGTGGTTCAGTGTCTCGCTTACCGCCGCAACAAGCGGGGACATGGGGTCGTTTTGCGCATCTCCAAGCTGGATGATGCCATCCTTGGTGGTTATTACGCCCTCGGCGGTACGCACCGCGTCGATGTAGATGGCAAGCCCGTACAGCACATGGTTGTCCGGGTAGTGCTCCAAGATACGGTCACGCGCAGTAATGCCGTTGAGCACGGGGAGGATTACGGTGTCTTTCCCCACAACAGCGCGCATATCCCGTGCCGCATCGTCTAGGTGATAATTCTTTACGCACACAAGCACAAGGTCGGCGCAAAATCCGTCCTCGCGCGTTGCTACAATACGGGGGAAGAAGGTCTCGCCGTTTAGGGTTATGCCGTCTTGCCTCATGCGCTCGGCTCGTTGCTCGGTTGCGACAACGGCAAACGAATTGCCCAAGGCATGGTGCAGGTGACGAGCATAAACCGCGCCGATAGCGCCGGCCCCGATGAGTGCAATGGTTTGAATGTTCATGTTGTTCTCCTAATTGGTGCAGAATATTTGGTTGACATAATATAATCAATATGAATCGGAGTTGGGTAATAAAGTGTTAAACTTCACGCTAAAGCATGCTTTCTATAATTCTATCCACAACAGTATCCCATGGTCTTGATTCTATCACTTTAATCCCTAATTTCTCGCAGGTATCCACTAACCATTCTCCATACTTATTGCTGATATCCGCTCTGAAATGTTGTAATTCTCCGCCCTCTCTAGCTAAATAGTTTTGCAAAATCTGCTCTTTATCCGGCTCATATAGATAAAGAGATTTTACCTTTGCGTTATCAAAGGATGCTGCGAACTCAGGGTGTATAAAATCGCCTTCGATAATGATTGGTACATCAGCTTCAATGTGATTTTGCACAATGGCACGTAGTCCAGCAATCATTTCTTTGCTTACGTCAATAAGCCAGTTTACATTGCCACTTACACCAATATCCATCCAGTCTACACCAGAACTCCAATAATGAATTGCCGGAAGAAGCTCTCTGGTTGTCATTGCCTCTATCGCTTGGCATATATCATCCGCTTCTATCACATTCACACTATATAAACGAGCCAGATCATAAGCAACTCTCGATTTTCCAGTACCCGAAGCACCACCAATAAACAAAACTGTCCAGTTACTTTCTTTACTCAAGCTATCATCCTCATCCCTATCAGTATTTAGCATATGGTACATAAGCAATCCATTTCCATTTTAACACACAACGAAAAAAATCGATTCCTTCTGAGAGCCGACTTCTAGCTAGAAAGGTCTGGCGGGAGTGTGAAAAGCAAAACCAAGTTCGGGTTTTGCTCAACTGCTTTTTCTCGCTTTGATAAGTAAAAAATCAGGTTTGTGAATGGTTCTCTGATATGCAGGATATTGCTTCATAACATCCATACTCGGGATAGGCTCAAGCATCTGCTCAATCATAAAACCTGTTCTCGAAAGGGAGTTAACAATACTGGATATTGTGCGATGGTATTTCACTACTCCATCAACAAACCACGTCACTTTTCGTTCCCCTTCAAGAGAATAGGTGGCTAGATTATAATGAGCATATTCATTCTCGGCATTCAGAGTCCAGTAATCCTGTGTTAGCAAAGCAGTTGTTAACGGATGCTCTTGTGAAAACACAAAATAACCGCCTTGATTTAAACGGTTGTAAATATCATTAGCCAATTTATCAAAATCTTCAATGTAATGAACGGCAAGTGAGCTGAATACTACATCAAACTTGTCTGTGAGTTCATCCAAATTAGTCATGCTCATATTAAGGTATTGAATACTTGGCGATGCGTTTTCGTTTTGTGCAACCTCAAGCATCTTTGCAGAGATATCAATACCCGTAACCTTTACCGCACCCAGTTTGAGAAACTGGACACAGTTTTCACCGTACCCGCAACCGATATCAAGCACAGACTTGTTATTCAAATCAGGAGCAAGGCGAAACAAGGCAGGTTTTTCAACAACGTCATTTGCTGACGAAGGACTTTCTCTTAATTTTCTATACCCTTCAAAAAATATCTGGTTGTCGTAAATGTTTTGGTTGCTCATTGCCTTGCTCCTTCCTAGACCTGATTTTACTTTACGATAGGTTTTAGTAAAGACAGGCTCCTGCCATTCAATCTTGTATCATACAAACACTGCGTAGCTTCCCTTGGTGGTGGTGTGCACCTCAAGCCGCGCGGGAATGCGCTCCTTAAGCTCGGCAACATGCGAGATGATGCCGATGAGCCGACCGGTTTTCTCCAGCTCAAACAGCGTGTCCACCGCTCGCTCCCGCGAAAGGTCGTCCAGCGAGCCAAAGCCCTCGTCGATAAACATCGTCTCGATGCTCACCCCGCCGGAGTAGCTTTGTATCACGTCAGCAAGCCCCAGTGCAAGCGCAAGCGATGCCTTAAAGCTTTCGCCGCCCGAAAGGGTGCCCACCGTGCGCTCCTGACCAGTGTTTGCGTCGAGTACTGCAAGGTCAAGCCCCGCAGCGGCTCCGCCCTTTAAGCGGTCCTGCTTGTGCCGCAGGATGTATTTGCCGCCCGTCATATCGTGCAGCCAGTGGTTGGCGGCGCGGATAACATCGGAAAAATACGCGCCCAGCACATACCGCTCAAACGAGATCTTCGCCGCGTTGTCGCCCTTTGCCAGTGCATACAGCGCGGCGACGTCGCCGTAGACCGCCTCGTCGGTCTGCGCTTCAGCCAGTAGGGCGCGAAGGCGCGTAACCGCGCGGGCGTTTGCATCCACGCGCGACGAAAGCGCCGTTTTTTGTGCGTCCAGCTCGCCGATGTGCTGGTTCAGCGTTTCCAGCATCTTCTCCACCGCCTCCACATCAATGCGCTGTACGCCCTCGCATTCCTTGTTTAGAACCGCAAGCTCCGCGTCCGTCTTTGCTAGGGCGTCGGCATAGGCGGCAATCTCCGCTTCTAGTGCCGAATACTGTTCATCGGTAAGTAGGTGGCTTTGCGCATCTGCCCACCTCGCAAAGCTGTACTCAGCAAGGCGCTGCAGCAGCTCCTGCTCTTTGTCGCCCTGCTGTTGTTTTGCCTCAGCAAGCTGCTGCTTTGTGCCGCGCTCGGCCTCACTTAGCCGCTCAAACTCACCCGATGCCGCGACAAACTCCCCTTGTGCAAGCTTCGCAACCTGTTCTATGCGCTCGATCTCCTGCTCGTTTTGCCTTGTTCGCGCAAGCAGTTCGTCGGGCGTTTTCATGTCGCTCGGTATGGTGCCGCGCACCTCCTGTATCTGCAGCGACAGTTGCTCGAGCGTCTGCGAGATAGACGCGCTTTCGCGTTCAATCATTGTCCTGCGTCCGGCAAGGTAGTCGGGGTCGCATAGGCGCGCATCGTCGGGCATGCCAAGAAGTGCAAGCTGCCTGGCCGCCGCGCCGCAAATTTCGTCGTATGCCTTCTTTAACTCATCGCGGGCATGTCTTGCCTTGTCGCACAGTGCGGTAAGCTCCTTGCTAGAGGACACCAGTGCATCGTCGGGCGGCATCTGCTCGGGGTTTTCCATCGCGCGAAGTGCTGCCGCATACGCCTTGATATCGCCGTGCAGCGACATCTGCGCCGTATACAGCGCGTCGGTTTGGGTCTTGAGTGTTTGCAGCGTGGTCTCGGTGGGGATGTCCGTCGCGCTTGGTGCGGGGGCGGGGTGGTGGTCAGAGCCACACACCGGGCAGGGCAACCCGTCCGAAAGCCTAGAGGCTAAAATACCCGCCTGTCCCGCGAGAAAACGCGCAAATTCTCCGCTGTACGCCGCGTTGCGGGATTGATATTCGCCTGCCGCGCGTAGATAATCCGTAATCTTTCCACACAGATTTTCAAGACCTGTTGCGCGCGCGGCGGCACGGTCAAGCCGCGCCTTTGCTTGGGCGCGTTCAATCAATAGGTCGATGGTTTTCACATGCCCCGTCTGCGCCTGCTGCTTTTGTAGCAGTACGGCATGCTCCTTTTCGAGACGCTCGATTCGTTCAAACGACTGCCGCATCTGTTCAAAACTGGTGCGTAGTTCTATTAAACCTGCTTGTCGCTTTTGCTCTAGCTGTGCGTTTGCAAGGGCGTTCTTTGCCGCGCTTTGCCGCTTTGCGCTCGTCTCAAGGCTTGCGGCAAGGGTACGCAGGGACGCTTCGGTCATCGTGGCGCGCTGTGCGGCGGCTTGAACCTCCCGCTCAATAAACCACAGCTCTTTTGCGCGGCGCGCAAGCACAAGCCTGCCGGAGCGGGTATTTTGCTCGTCCGCCTGTGCGGTAAGACTATTTTTTTGCAGGGTCAAAAAAGCCAAGCGGTCAAGCTTTGCGTTGCTCTGTCTTGCCGCGGCGGGGTTTTGCTTTGAACGCTCTTCAAGCAGGGCGTCAAGCTCCTTCTTTATTTCTCCCAAAGAAGCCTCATCTTGTTTTATCAGCGCCTCTACCTCGTCAATGACGGTAGGGTAGTGCAGGCTACTGCCCGATAACGCCTGTACAAGCGGCGGGTAGTCTCCGCTTTGAATCATGGCGGCGTGGGTCTCGAGCGCGTCGGTTACGCGGTCGAGCTTCTGCTTTAGGGCATCCCGCCGCTCCTTTAGCTTTGCCTCGGCAATATTGTATAACTCGGTGGAAAATATCTTGCGGAAGATAATCTGCTTTTGCTTGCTTTCCGCCTCCAGCAGCCGTTTAAACTCGCCCTGGGGCAGCATTACAATCTGCCGAAACTGGTTGTAATCTAGTCCCAGTAGCGTTTCAATACGCGCTAAAACCTCATTGGGCCCGCTGAGCATAGTTCCGTCGGGTAGCGTCAGCAGCGCGTCCCCGTTTGCGGTAGAAAGCCCGCCGCCACGCACTACGCGCTGCTGCTTTGGCTTGCGTTCTATCGTGTATTGCTCGCCGTGCAACAAAAACGTCAGTTTAACGTAGCAGGGCTCGGCGGCGGTGGCAAAGTGGCTTTTTAGTTCCTCTACGTCCTTGCGGCTATCGCCGCTTGCCCTACCATACAATGCAAAGGTAATCGCGTCAAATACGGTGGTCTTTCCAGCGCCCGTGGGTCCCGTAATCAAAAACAGGCTGCTTCCCGAAAGGGAGGAAAAATCGATTACCTGCCTGCCCGCGTAGGGTCCGAAGGCGCTCATCTCCAAAACCAGCGGCCTCATTCGTCCCGCTCCTCTCTTTGCGCCTGCATGAGTGTGTCGTGTACAATCTTTGCGCGCACTGGCGAGATCGCCTCACCCAGCATCTCGTGGTAAAACGACGAAAACAGCTCGTCCGGCGTTTTGCGGGCAAGCTGCTCTCCGGCGGCAAAGGAACAGTTAGCGCCCGCGTCGTCTATCTCGCGCTTCAGCCCCACAACGTTCGGGAACACGCCGCGCAGCTTTTCTATCGCGTTGTATACCTCTTGCTTATCCGTAATCACGGCATAGACATAGTCGTCAAGGTTGTACTGTTCTTGCAGTGCCTTGTTGGTCAACTGGTCGATGGTGCCGGTAACGATGCGCAGGTCGCGTATAGGGGCAATCTGCTCACAGCGGATGAATACCTCCCCCTTCTCGCCGAGGTCAATGATGGTCACCGACTTGTTCTGCGAGACCTCCGAAAGCGAGTATTTCAGCGGCGAACCCGCGTAGCGGATATGGGGTGCACCTGCGGTCTGCGGTGCGTGCAGGTGCCCGAGTGCCACATAGTCAAATCGCTCCACCAGCGTGCTGTCCATCAGGTCGGTGCCGCCCACGCCGCGCTCCGAGTCGGAGAACCGTGCAAGCGCACTGTCCCGACCAAAGAAGCCATGGGCAACGAGTACGTTGCGTTTTGTGTAGTCCAGTTCATCAAACCCGTTTTTCGCAACCGCCTTTAGCGCGTCGTTACAGGTTTTTATCTCGCCGTCTGCATACAGCTTTCGCATCTGGTATGGCTCAAAGTAGGGTAGCAGAACAAAGTTAACCTCGCCGTGCCCGTCGCGCAGGGTGACGGTTTTGAGCGTTTGTTCGGAGGTACCCGCCACATATAGTCCGCCCAGCTCGATGAAACGGGACGCAAAGCCAAGCCGCTGCCCGCTGTCATGGTTGCCCGCTATCATCAAAACGGGGATGCGCAGACCGTGCGCCACCTCGCTTAAAAAGTCGTCCAAGAGTTTAACTGCCTCGGTAGGCGGCATCGAGCGGTGGTAAACATCCCCCGCAATTACCAGCGCGTCCGCTTCTTGCTCACGCAAAAAGGCGACAAGCGACGCAAGCCATGCGCGCTGGTCGCCAAGCAGAGAATAGTCGAACAAGGTTTTGCCAAGATGCAGATCGGCAATATGTACAATCCTCAAAGTCGCAGCCCCCTTTACTCGTCAAACAGCCCGTCGTCTTCGCAGGGGGTCATGTCGCCAAACTCCTCAAGGTCACGCACCAACAGCGAAAGAACCCCTCGGTATAACAGCTGGGGGTCGTTTAAAAACTGCCGTTTGACAAGCGACGCCTGATTAGCGTCGGGCAAAAACAGCTTAAGCTCCATTAGGTCGGAGCCATAGTCAAGGATGCGCATGGATACGATATACCCGTCGTCTACCTTACTAATCTCCGCCTTGTTTTTGCGCTCACGCTCCGTCTTTTTCATCAGACGCAGCGCGGCCTTAACCGCCTTATCGCGCACCGAGACCGATACGGTGCGTTCGATGGCAGCACACGCCTGGGCGCCTAGGTCGGTTACGCCGTAGCAGTCCTCGCCCACTTCGTTTTTGCTTACCGTCACCTGCCCAAGCCGTACCAGCTCGTTGAGCGAGTTTGCAAGCTCAAAGTAGTTCACCAGCCCGTCGCGCTGCAAAACCTCGGACAGCTGCGCCTTAGAAAACTGCGCGTCCACCGTCTTAAGCAGATAGCAGACCAGGATGTTAATCTCATAGGTGGTGCGCAGCCCTCCCGGCTCTACGCCGCCCGAAAACGCCTCATATTCCATACCGAACCCGCCTTTCTTCCAACGGTTTTATTTCAAACAGTTTATTACGGTAAAAAAATAGCCACTACATCTAATCTACCATATTATGAGGCAAAATGAAAGAACGGTGTGCGCTTTTACTGTCCCATTAACCGTACAGTATCCCATCAGTACGAATCAAAACAGGCTAAAGTCGAAAGCATAGCAAAATAGATGATTGAAATATAACAAGCTAATCATGAAAAACCGCTCGAACCGTCGCTAAGAGTATGCGGATATCCGACCAAACGCCCACCTGTTTTAGGTAATCGAGGTTATGCTCCATCTTTATTGGCAGGATGTGCGTCAGGTACTCGCGTTCCGTGTCGACGCTTTGCTCCAGCAGTTCGTTTTCGTTGCGAAAATGGATGCTGGACGTACAGGTTATCCCCGGTCTTATCAGCAACGTTGCATAAAACGCATCGGTATAATGGTTAACATAACGCCAAACCTCGGGGCGCGGACCCACGAGGGACATGTCTCCCTTCAACACGTTCACCAGCTGGGGCAGTTCATCCAGATGCAGCCTGCGCAGTACGCGCCCCACCGCCGTGACGCGGTGGTCATTTTTGGTTGTAAGCGGCAGATCACCGTCCTTTTTGGCAGCTGTCATCGTGCGGAATTTGATGATAAAAAACGGGCGTAGGTTTTGCCCCACGCGCTCCTGTAAAAAAAACACCCTACCGCGGGAAGAAAACCCTACTGCAAGACAGACAACAACCAACAGCGGCATAAGCGCGAGCAGCCCCACCGCCGATACCACAATATCAAGCAGTCGCTTACAGGCGAAAGTGGCTTTTTTTTGCTGCAAGAATGCAAGATAGTACCGGCACTGCTCCCCCTGCATCCGCTTGGGTAGCTGGTTAATATCTTTAGCAAGCATCGTTTTAACATCCCTGTTTTTAGTAGGCGTTACTCGACGGCATCGAGAAAACGCTGCGCGAGATGGCGGTAGTTTCGGTGCGTGAGCACAAACTCTCTGCCGCGCAGCCCCATACTGTCGCGCTCGGCAGTGCGCATCTGTTGCATCCGCACAATACCCCCCGCCAAAGCGTGTGCGTTCTCAGGCTCTATGCAGATGCCGCAGCCGCTTTGCTGCACCTCGTTATCCGGCGCGTCTATGGCAAACAGAATCGGTCGTGCCGCCAGCATATAGTCGTACAGCTTATTCATGCCGATTCCATATCGGTACAACGCGCTTGCCCTTGCCCCGATGTACAGGCAGTCGGCAAGCTCCAGCACGCCTTGTACCTGCTCTTTGGGAACATAGTCTTCAAAATACAGATTGCGCAGGTTGTTTTGTACAGCGTATGCGGCAAGCTCATCCTTGCACTCGCCCTTGCCCACCAACACTACGGCTATGCCGTCGGGTAGTATAGAACAGGCTTGTACCAGTGTTATCAGCGCGTTTGCCTGCGCAAAGCCACCTACATAGACGGCGGTGAATACACCTTGTTGTCTTAAAAACTGGATGCGCTTGCGTGCACGGCTGTCTGCGCACAGATTACCGGCATCGTCTGATATCCCGTTGGGCACATGGGTAATCTTCTTTGCACTTATTCTAAGCTCCTGTGCGCGAAGTGCCGCCCCAGGCAGGATGCTTACAATCGCATCCGCCATGCGGTAGCTTGCACGCTCTGCTTTTGCAAGTAGGCGCATAAAAGGGTTTTGCTCCGAAAAACCGTGTAGCTCCATCAGGCTAAGCGGCCATACGTCGTGGAGTTCAAACACAAGCCTTGCCCCCGTGTAACGCGCAATACGCGCAGAGGGGTAGATGTCAAGCAGGTAGGTGGAGGATGCCACCACCACATCGGGGCGAAAACGCGTGGCAAGCTCCTTCGCATGCAGCCAAACCGCAGACAAAAATGCCGCGACGTTGCGCGCGCGGTAGGCATTGTTGCGGTAGTAAGGGGGCGTTTTAATCCACACAAACGGCACACCGTCTTCAATGGTCTCCTGCATCGTATGCTCCGGCAGCGGGTTCTGCCCGCGCAGGTGAGAAAAGCTTGCCGCTGTAATGGTCACGCTGTGCCCCATGCGCACAAGCTCTCGGGCAAGGTAAAAATGGCGGTACTCCATCCCCATTGCATTGCTGCCCGCGTAATGGTTGATGATTAGAATGTTAATGCCCCCCGCCCCTTCCTGCACAACGATTCGTTATACCTAATGAACTTCTCATGTCTGCGGAAAAATCTTCGTATAAGCCATTACTCGTTTATATTCGGGCAATATTTAGTTAATTGGATATAGCTAATCCGCAAGCCTTGCTGTGTACTCAAGCGCTTCCTCCATCCCCCGCGCGCACTCCTCTAAGGAGTACAGCACCACGGCGCGGCGGCGACCCGATTCTCCCATCGCGCGGCGCAGCAGGGGGTCGCTGTACAGCTTTAGCATGGCATCGGCAAGCAGGGTCTCGGTTGGGTTTGGCAGGATGATGCCCGTTACGTCGTTTTCCACCGTCTCTAAAAATCCATCCGCTCCGCTGGTGATAACCGGACGTGCGCACGCCATTGCCTCTACCGCGGCAACGCCAAAGCTTTCGCGCACACTCGGCAGGCATACCACATCCATGCCAGCAAACGCCTTTGCCACATCGTTATTGGCAATCTGCCCGAAAAACTCGGTGTCGTCGCTGATCAAAATATCCCGTGCAAGCCCCATTAGCGGTGCGTATTCACTGCCGTTACCGTAGATGCGCAGCTTTAATCTGCCCGCGGGGTTATTTATGCGTACCTGTGTGCGAAATAGTCGAAATGCCTTAAGCAGCATATCCACCCCGCTTTCTGGCTCGAGACGCTTTGCGGTGCCCACCACAAACTCCTCCTGTCCCGCGCGGGGGACGGGGTAGAACAGGCTTGTGTCCACGCCAAACGGGGTGATGAATACCGGCGTGCCATTCTTCATATACTGCTCCGCCTCTTTTGCCATGATTAGACTTGTGGATGCAATCGCTTGTGCATAAGAGAGGTTTGCCTCGAGCAGCTCCCGGTGAAACCTGCTTCTTTGCGGGAAGTCGTACACATCGCTGCCCCAGATAGACAGCAAAAGCGGTTTCACCTGTGCCCTGCGTGCCAAGGTGCCGTAGCCGGTTGCATAATGCGCGTTTACCACATCGGGAAGCGTTACCGCTGCAAGCTCGCGCAACTGTGCCGCGTTGCGGTAGTAGCCCAACGCGCCGGGATACTGAAGGTACTCGACGCGAACTAGCGGGTCAAGCGCATCTTTTTCGGCGCGGTGGTCTATCTGCGAAGCAAGCACCACCTGATGACCGCGCTGTGCGAGGATATTTACCCACTTGACGGTGTGCGAAGAGTTTGCAGCAGAAACAAACAGAATTCTCACCGCATCCGCCTCCTTACCCGCTAATCATCCGTTTTTTGCATGAGGTCATCCGTTACCTGCTGTGCGCGGTGGGTCCACAGGTTGCCCTCTTTTACCGTGCGCACAATATTCTCGTAACAGGTGCGGTACGCCTTTGGGCGCGACATCATCTCGCGCACGCCTGCTGCTATTGAGCGCGCGTCGTCATTCACAACCGTACCCACCCCGTTTTTACGCACAAAGGCGGCAATCTCAATGCAGTTTGTCGTCACCACCGCAAGCCCGTGAGAAAGGTATTCAAACACCTTGACGGGAATCGCAAAATCCATGTAGAGGTCCCGCCTGCCACAGTACAGACCGATGTCTGCGGAGGCGTAGTATTCGATTAACTTCTCGCCGGAGGCATGGGCAATCGTAAGCCACGGCTTAGCGCGGTAGGCGGGCGGGATTTCTTTTACCTCTGCCTCCCGGCAAACAATGGTAAGCGGGTAGTTGTCGTTTCGGTTTAGCTGGTCAAACGCAAGCAGCAGCAGGTCGGTACCGTATCGGTGCGATAGACCCCCAACGTAGATGCAGTTGCGGGTTTTTTCCCGCGGCTTTAAAAAGCGTGCCTCGCATGCGGGCGGCAGAACCCCAGTGCGAGGAAATGAAAATAGCTTTGCCATGCTTTTAGACGGAAAGTACACAATGTCACAGCAGCGGCGCAAAAGCAGATTATCCACCGTGTGCAGCAGCCGAATTACCACCTTCTTATGCGCAGGTACATCCCACCACGAGGCAAAGCGGTAGTAGGCGTCGCGGTAAAAGGCGGCGCACGGGACTCCTAGGTGCTTTAAATACAGCAAAAGACGCCGATCCTCCGAGCCAAAAATCGGACCGCTGGGCAGCTCGATGTAGCAGAATTGGGGCGTTTTTGTCTGCAGCTGCGTATAAATCTCCCGCACCGCACGGCGGCGGTCACGGTCTTGCTGCGCGCCGCTTAGAAGCAGCACCTCATCCCCCAGCTGGCAAAACGCCTCATACATCATCTTCGGGCGCATGGTCGAGCCGGAGGTGGTGTTGCCAATATCGGTATAGCACACAAACAAAATCAAACTGTCCATCACCTTCCCGTTACAGGGCGGGCACGCATTGCAAGGGCATGCTCCGTCACAATAGATGCCAGCACAATATAAAAAAACTTGTCATTCACAAAGCCGTAGCGCCCCGAGATAAACGCCCCGAAATACACAAACGCCGCCACGGTCAGCGGCCCGAGTGCACGACCCGGGCGACGTGTAAAAACCGCCCAAAGGCTAGCGAAGAGGGAGGCAGCAAGTCCAAGAGAAAGTAGGATGCCAATCAGCCCGCCGTTTAGAAAATCAGCAATCACAAAGTTGTGTGGGTTCATCCAATTCTTTGGTTTTGGATCAACGCTTTTATAAAGCGTCGCGAGGGCTTCATCTGGGGTGTGGTCGTACAGGTAGGAGTCGTAGCCGCTGCCGCGCCCTACTAGTATGTCCTGAAAATCATAATCTAGCGCCGTGTCTGCCGCCACACGCCATATTACGGCGCGCTTTTCAAACATCCCGCCGCCAGAGATCGAATCGATTACGGCATCGACGCTGTTTTCTTCGTTTACCACCCCGCCGCTATCTACCAGCTGCTCGTATTTGATGTTGGAGTACCGTTCAAAACCCACCTGCAGCGCAAACACGGTTACCGCACCCAAGACGCACAGGGCACAACCTGAGCACAGCCGAGCAAACGCCTTGCGCTCCGAGTCGCTGTACCGCACGATGTAAAACGCGCGATACAGTAGTAGCAGGATGACGGCAGGGAACATGAGCAGGTAGGTTCGCCGCGATCCACTTACCGTAATGGCAGCGGCAAACAGCACCAAACCAGCAAACAGCATCAGCGAGCGGCGGTGGCTGCGGCGGTTTGTGCCGATAATGCCATAACCCATCAGCGCAAGGGCAATAAAAAGGTTTTCGGCATAACGGTTGTAATCGGCAATCGTCGAAAGGCGCCGGATATACGGCAGTGGAATAAACTCAAACACAAAGTAGTTCGAAAGCGAAAACAACAGCACGGCAGCACCCGACCACACAAGGGTGAGGTATAGCCTGTTCAAATGCGCTTCGTCTATTGCATAACACAGCGTTGGGATGATAAACAGCAGCATCGGCAGCACTACATAGTATTTGCGTGCTGCATACTCCACATCAGGCGAGTACAACAGACCCACAGCGTCCCAGATGATGTACCCCAAAAGCAAAAACAACGGCAATAGGATGCGCCCCTTGCGAAGGGTGGTCGGCAGCAGCAACGACAACCCCTCCCGCAGCAGGGTAATGCGCAGTGCGAGCACCACAAAGACGGCAATATATAACCCCTTAAAAAGGCTTATGGGTAAAGGAACAGCAATTTCAAAGGTCATAAGGAACAGGCAGCCAAGGTACAATACCTCAAATGTCTGCGGGGCGGCGTTTTTTATCCGTTTAACTGCATCGTTCAATGGCATTTCTCTCCTGTTTACAGCGCAAGCGGTATGATGCGCCGGGGTTATGGGCTGCGTGTTTGTCCGCTCTTTGTTAACAGCCTTCGGCAATACAAATAAAACGCCGCGTAGCTTACGGCAAACAACAGGGATAACAGCGTTAAATACCGATTGATGGCAAGCGGGTAAACTATCTGAATCAAGGCAGGCAGCACCGACGCGGCAAGCAGCGAGAACTGCCACACCATCGACGCCCCCTGTCGCCCTGCCACAATCGCGCTGGTGGTTACGGGCATTACCACAAACCGCACAAAGAACATCGGTATCAGCGCGCGAACCATATCACCCGCCGCCGCCCACTGCTCCCCCAAGAAGATACGCAGGATGGGGGTGGCAAATAAAAATAGCACGGCAAAGATGGGCACCGACAGGCAGAACAATGCACGGGTAATCGCGTCAAAGGTTTTTACGCTTAGCGACTTTGCGGTTGCGTCGTCGGCGCTCTTCTTTAAAAACACATTGCCCACCGCGCCGGAAATAACCGTCAAGGGTGTGTTAAGCACCTGGTTGACCAATGTGTAATACCCAAGCTGAGCGGGAACAAAAAAGCCGTTGAGAAAATACGAAACAAGGTTATAGCTCAGTGTATTGGCAAGGGTTCCTGGCAGGGTAAAGAGCGGAAACTTGCGGTGGCGCTTTGCCGCCGCCTTAATCAGCGAAAGGCTCGGGCGGGGAAGATACCTGCGCGCGTCGTACAGCAGCAGGATGCATGCGACAAGATACGCCGTGACCTGCCCGAGCATCAGCCCGTATGCGCCAAAGCCCAGCAGCCCAAGCCCCACCTGCAGCACCGCGGCGGTGACCGAACGTACGATGTTTGCCTGTGTGATGCGCTTGTAGCGGTCAAGACGCAGGTTGTAGTAGCTTAAGGCTGTAAACAAAGAGGTAAATAGCACCGAAAGCGGCACCAGAAACAACCAGCCACTCTGGTCCCCCACAAAGCCGGGGAAAAGCAGGATGACAAACGGCGTTGCGGCAAGAATAAGCATGCTCAGCAAACTGTTAATTATAATACATAGCCATAAGGTAGCCGCAGCATCATTCTCGTTATCAGCGACTACAATTGCAAGGTCATATTTGAGTGTCGCAAACACGTCAAGGATGTTGACGGTAGACAAAAACAGTGCAAGCACACTAAACAGCTCAGGGGAATAGATTCGACCGAGCAGGGGGGAGGTGATAAACGGAATGATCTGCGATACCACAGAGCCGCTCATCAGGATGATGACATTTTGTAAAAACGGGTTGCCCGTTATTCGCCCGATAATATCTCGTCGGATGATGATTCTTCCTCCTCATACGTGCCACGCCCGTGAATAAAACTGGGCACCAGCCCGCGTACCGATTCAAATAGATCGGCGGTACTTCCCCTCAGGCACGCATGCTCCAGCTCATCGAGCCCACGGGTAAACGCGGTAAAGTCACTGTCGATTTGCTTGAGCACGTAGATCTTGTTGTTGTCGGTTTTGGATACGTCCTCCTCGGCGAGCTTAATCTCCTCAAACAGCTTTTCGCCCGGGCGCAATCCGCAGAACTCTATCTTGATGTCGACGCCCGGTTTTAGTCCGTGCAGCATAATCAGGTCGCACGCAAGGTCGTAGATGCGAACCGGCTGCCCCATATCCAGCACAAAGATTTCGCCGCCAGACGCAATGCCGCCCGCCTCTAAAACCAGCTGCACCGCCTCGGGGATGGTCATAAAATACCGCCGCATATCGGGATGCGTTACCGTTATCGGTCCGCCGTTTTCAATCTGTTTCATAAAAAACGGCACAACACTACCACTGCTGCCCAAAACATTGCCAAAGCGCACGGCGGCAAACACCGTTTCGCCGCTTGCGCCTAGCATCTGAATGCACCGCTCGGCAATGCGCTTGGACGCCCCCATGATGTTGGCGGGGTTCACCGCCTTGTCGGTGGAGATTAACACAAACTGCCCGCAGTGATGGCGGGAAGCGGCGCGTGCGACGGTAAGGGTTCCAAATACATTGTTTTTTATCGCCTCAAATGGGTTGTCCTCCATCATCGGCACATGCTTGTGCGCTGCCGCATGAAACACCACGTCGGGGGAAAACTCGTTAAACAGCTGGGCAAGCCGAGCCGTATCGCGGATTGAGCCGATACGAAGAAAAAAACGATCCTCCGCAAAGGCATCGCGCAGCTCGTTGCCCAGGTCAAACAGCCCATTTTCATCTATGTCAAATACAACGACCCGTGCAGCACCGAACTGCAAAACCTGCCGGCAGATCTCCGAGCCAATAGACCCCGCGCCACCCGTTACCAAAACGGTGCGTCCCTGCAAAAAGGCACGAACCACCTTCATGTTCAGGTTAATCTTATCGCGCCGTAGCAGGTCCTCCAGCCGAATGCCGCTGATGTTTGCCTTTTCGGGACTGTCGATGTTCTCAATACTACCAAAACGCGAGACCTCCACCTTGCATTGGCGGCATATTGTTACAATGCGCTTTACAAGCTCGGTGTCGGCACTTGGTAGCGCGATAATGACCTCGTCGGCGGCATAGGTGCGAATTGCGTAGGCAAGGCTGCGAAAGCCGCCCAAGACCCTTGCAGAACCAATGCGCTTGCCGTGCAGAGCGTGGTCGTCATCAATAAACGCCACGACCTTTCGCCCCGAATGGGGATTGACGGACAGCTTGGTATAAAGATATTTACCCATCTCTCCTGCGGCGTAGATAATAATTCGCTTTGCGCCCTTGCTGCTCCACGTGCTCTCGTACCAGATGTTAGCAATGCGCAGCCCCTTTACAACCATGCGAGCCATCAGCATCAGGCACAGCAAAAACGCGCAGATAATCCCCATTACCTCGACTGGCATCCCCAGCCTAAGCGAGCGGTCGGCGAGCACCAGCGAGGCAAACACCATGGCGGTAGACGGGAGTAGCAGCGAGATGTGGGCAACATCAATGCTTCGTCGCATCGGGGAATATACCCGAAACAGCCCATTAAACAATACCGCAAACACAAATACCGCAAGGATGTAAAAGTTGGTGTTTTCGGTATAGTGCGTGGGAATCCTTCCCACAAAGCCAAATTTTAGCCGAAACCCGATAATGACAGAGCCCGCCGAGCACAAAAGATCCAAAAAGCCGAGAAGCAGAATATATCTTGCCCTTGTTGCCTTAGCGCTCATTCATACTTCCTTGCCCTTCCCATGCCGATACCGATTATTGTAAAAGCATTGTGGTGTATCAAACAGCATTAGTATTTGCGTGCCACAGCACATAAATGCAAAAAAATCGTAAAAAAGCACCTGTGAGATGGAGTGGATGAAGCTTCATCACACGCCACGGCACAGGTGCGCATGGTACACAAACAATGGTATTGCAAGCCGTTTAACGGCAGCCGCTTCCCGGCATAGAGATACAGCCCTGGGAATAGGGGATGACAAAGGTGGGGATACCGGTGGCATAAGGGGCGATTTCGTATTGCTGATAGTACACAACAATCCCTTCGGGCGAAAGATAAAACTGACGCTCGTTAAAGTAGCGAACGGTCAGGCACGCATAATCGTCAAAATAGATGGAATCATCGGTTTCCATCTGCTCGGCAATCTGTTTGTTGATGTGCTCAATCAGGTATGCCTTGTAGTTTACCTGTCTTGCAAAAAGGTCGCGCATCAGAAGGCAGCTGCCACGTTGGAGATTCCAGCTTTCTGAGCAGCGTATCGTGTTGCCGTGGGCGCCACCTGTAAATTCGTACTGGTCAAAATACAGGCTCAGTACGCCGTTTTGATTAAATGGGGTTTGAAACGTCACCGCAAGGTCATAGCGGGGCATGCGCGCGTTGTTTTCAGTCTCCTGCGTTTGGGTGCCCGCTACCTCGTTCGTTGCCTGACAAAACAACTCGCGGACTCGCCCCTGCTGCAACGCCTGTGCCTTTGCCTTGTACAGGCAGTTCATCTCACATAGCATCCGCTGAAAGTAGGTTCCCGAAAATTGGGGATATGTAATCTTATAATGCAGCACCGCATTTTGCTGATAGCTTAATTCGCTTTCTAATGTAACGGTATCCACCCACGCAGCACAGTTTGCCATAACAACCTCCGTCTCACCGTTTAACGGCGTAAATAAAATGGGGATTTATACGTATCATTATTTATGAAATGGATGCAAAATCGAGCAAACGCGTTGATTTATGTGGTTTGCGAAGATCTTTTGGCAACGTTTCTAACAGCGATTCGTATTGCCCCCGCAATATGGGTTTGATAATGTGATGTATGTTTGGCAGGTCGGGTCGCAAACACTTCCGTTACAATAAATATGCGCAAAGTTCTTTGCACATACGCAAAAGGGGAAAATTGAGGGGTTGTTTCTATCATCTGCATGAAAAACATGCAATATCACGCAAATTTTTGGCATCGTCGTTCTTGCGCTGAATTTGCCGAAATGCTAAAATGTTGCTAATATGGTTCGAAGCTGCATGGGAAACACGTTTTAGAGGTTTTGACGTGCGCAGCGCAAGGAAAGGAAGAACAAAATGAACAGAAGCATCAAGATCTACCGTCTGACGGCGGCGGCGCTGCTTTGCGCGGTTGGCATTGTCATCCCGATGTTCTCCCCACTCAGGGTGGTGTTAGAGCCTGCATCGTTTACACTGGCAAGCCATGTCGCGGTGTTCCTGTCAATGCTTATCTCCCCTGCGGTGGCAATCGCAGTATCCATCGGCACCACAATCGGATTCTTCCTTGGCGGATTTCCGCTTGTTATCGTGCTTCGCGCGCTTACGCATGTGGTGTTTGCCTGTGCGGGTGCCTTCTGGCTCAAACGCCATCCCCACACCCTGCTATCCCCGGCAAAGACCGCCGGCTTTTGCGGCGCAATCTCATTGCTTCACGGGGTGTGCGAGGTACTGGTGGTTATTCCGTTCTACTTTGGCAACCTGCTTGCGCCCAAGAACTACGACACCCCCTTTATTTACTCTGTAATTCTGCTTGTGGGGGTAGGCACATTCATTCACAGCAGCGTGGATTTCTACATCTCGCTGTTACTGTGGCGCGTACTCACAAAAAACCGTGAGATCGCAAAGATATCCACCGTGACATTCAATCGCGCACCTCTCGAGTAACCTTGCGCATGCACAAACAGAACTCCGGCTCAGCCCATTTTCGTTTTAATCGAAAACGGGCTGAGCCGGTTTGCGCTTATAGCCATATTCTATAACGTAAATCGCTATACTACCACAAGGCGGCGTTTGCCTCCTCATCATTTTTTGCAAACTGCGGAATGCTCCCGTCAAGCGCTTCCACCGCCGGATCAACAAAGTCGTACTTGCGATAGTACTCTTTTGTTTCGTCATTACGCACCACAGGGGATTTATGGTGCTCAAGAAGGTCAATAATATGATAAACGTCAATCCAAATCTCGTTATTGCCCTCCTTTTGCGACTCATCAAAGATCAGCTGCATCCCAAAATGCAGGTGGGGCACCGACATACCATTTACGTTTTCGGTATCGGAGTAGCCCGTCATACCAAGGTAGCCGATGATGTCGCCCGCCTCAATGACTTCACCCTCCTTTAGGTCGGCGTGGTAGGGGCGGTTCTTGCGCATATGCGCGTAGTAATAGTACCGTTTGCCGTCTAGGCTGCGTATGCCCACCCGCCAGCCGCCGTAGCGGTTCCAGCCCACCGTCTCCACCACGCCCGATTCAACCGCAACAATCGGCGTGCCGATGCTGCCCAGTAGGTCGTTGCCAAGATGGGTGCGCCGAAAGCCGAAGGAACGGGAGTTGCCAAAATCGTCGTAGTGCGAGTAGCAGTACCCGTACGCAATGGGGGAGTACGCCTTTAGCCCATACTTTTCTTCATAAACCACCGTGCCGTTTTCCAGTGAGTCGGCCGTTTGTATCTGATACGTTCCGACTAGTCCCCCAAGCACCGCGTCGTATGCCTCGTAATAGAAGTCGTAGTATTTCATGTCGGCGGTCAATTCTTGCATCGTTGCGCCACCGCTCAGCTTTTGCACCAGTGCATCCATGTCCTTTGCCTTGTATCTCTTGAAGTTGCCGCCGTATTTTGCACCGAGATATGCCAAAAGCTCTATCCAGTTTAGTGGGGCGTCCCCATTGTGGCTTTCGATATCAAGCTTTAGCGCCCTTTCCATCGCAGAGGAGGTGACGGTAAAATCCACCCACTTAATAAAGTCGTCCTCTTTTGTTTGTTGGGCATCATCCACAGTGCTCCCTTGAGCGGATGCCCGCAGGGTATCGGAACTGGGCATGAGCATAAGAACGACGTTCACGACTAGGGCAGTACAAAGCAGCACAACACCCACCACAAACAGCCTTTTTTTAACAAAGCTAGTTATGCCGTTCAAAAGCATATCACCACCACAGAGCAATCTAAGAGCAACCCCAAAGCTACACCGACAACAGACACCATACGCAACAAAGGCTAAAACGAGTTTATTTTCCACCACGCTTTTTGTGCGAAACCGCACACGTTCTGTGCGGGTGGGCACACGTTCAGTGCGGTTGCGGGTAGTATCTTAACTATATACAAAATGCTATGTTTTTTAGCGCAAAAATAGAAGTATAACGCGCCCGCTCGGTGGTATTAACGCACTGTCTCTATCACCTGAATAAACTGTGAACGCTATTGTGTTTTCGCATTTAACAATTTATAATAAAACTATTGATTAAAAATTTACCTGTTTTTGTCGGTAAGGGCTATGCCCCCGCCGTTTTACTATATGACGGGAGGTCATCCTGTGTCTAATCTACTTTCGGCATTATCGGTCGACCGGCTACTGGAGCTATCCATCCGCCTACTGGCGGTGGTTGCGATATTGCCTGTGCACGAGCTTGCCCACGCGCTTGTAGCGGATAAGCTGGGCGACACCACCGCGCGCCGCATGGGCAGACTGACCCTAAACCCGCTGCGGCATCTTGACCTTCTTGGCACGGTCATGGTGCTGTTTGCCGGCTTTGGGTGGGCAAAGCCCGTTCCGGTTGACATGCGCGCGTTTAAAAACCCCAAACGTGGCATGGCGGTGGTTGCGCTGGCGGGGCCGGTGTCCAACTTTGTGCTGACCATGCTGTTTTTGCTCGTGCAAAAGGTGCTGGTGCTGGTCTTTGGCAGGGGCATGCCCGAGGCCGTTTACAATGTGATTCAAATATTTGATATGCTTGCCTATATCAGTACCGCACTCGGTGTGTTCAACCTGCTGCCCATCCCGCCGCTTGACGGGTCGCGGATTTTGGGGCTGTTTCTGCCCGACAAGCTGTACTATGGCATCATGCGCTATGAGCGCTTCATTATGCTTGGGGTGTTTGCGCTGCTGTTTACCGGCGTGTTGTCGGCGCCTCTTGCCATTGTCATCGAGCAGATGTACAACCTGCTTGACCTTTTGACCGTCCCGTTTTCGACAATTATCAATCTGATATAGTTTAACAGGATATATAAAGAAGGAGTTTGAGATAACGTGACGGATAAGATGTCGTTTAAGCTCGAGAGCTTTGAGGGTCCGCTAGACCTTCTGCTGCACCTGATTTCAAAGCACAAGCTTAATATCTATGACGTCTCTATCTTTGAACTGGTCTCTCAGTATACGGAGTACATCGAGCAGCTTCGCCGCGAGGATTTGGAGGTTGCGAGTGAGTTTTTAGAGATGGCAGCACGCCTTGTGCACATCAAATCCGCCATGCTACTGCCCCGCCATGATGAGGGGGAACAGCTACGCCGCGAGCTGACAGGGCAGTTGCTTGAGTACGCGATGATGAAGCGTGTCGCCGCAGAGCTTGCCGGTCAGTATGTGGGCGGAGCCATCTTTACCGCAAAGCCCATCCAATTAGAGGTGGATGAGACCTACGGCTTTACCCATCAGGCAGCAGAGCTTGTTGCGGCGTACGCGAGCGTATCGGGTAAAAGCCTGCGCCGCCTTCCGCCGCCCGCCTCTGCATTTTCGGGCATTGTGCAGCGCCGCGTGGTGTCGGTTGCCTCCTGTATCCTTAAAATCATGCGAAAGCTGTACAAACGCTCCAATCAGCGATTTAGCAGCCTGTTTAAGGACGCAAAGGATCGCAGCGAGCTGGTGGCAACCTTTCTTGCGGTGCTAGAGCTGGTTAAGTCTAGACGCCTTGAAGTGGATGACACCGGCAAAGAGGTACAGTTTATTAAAAAGGCAAAGGCAAACGACGGGGGAAACCACCCAACCATAGCTTGACGATGGCGTCTGCTTATTGCATGAACACCCGACGCCGTACAATACTAGACTGTGGCAATCGACAAGAATACTGGGGAGAGGACACACGGCATGGAATTACGAGAGCTTGAGAATAAGATAGAAGCGGTGCTGTTTGCAAGCGGCGACCCGATAGAACAGGACAAGCTGTGCGAAGCGCTTGGTATTGTGCCCAAGGAGCTTGACCGCGTCATCCGCTCGTTGAGCGATCGTCTAGAGGGTACGGCGCTTACCGTTTTGCGTTTGGGCACGGCATACCAGCTAACCACCCGTCCCATATACGGCGAGGTCATTCAGACGGTGCTAGCGGCAAACCGCAATACGCAGCTTTCCCCCGCGGCGATGGAGGTGTTAGCCGTTATCGCATACAACCAGCCTGTGACAAAAAGCTTTGTGGAACAGGTGCGCGGGGTAGACAGCTCGGGCGTTATCACAAACCTGGTTAACAAATCACTTGTGGAGGAAGCGGGGCGCCTTGAACTGCCCGGGCGACCGATTGCGTACCGCACCACCGCCCATTTTCTCCGCTGCTTCGGAATAGATTCCCTTGATGCGTTACCCCCGATTCAAGAGGATGCGGAGGACACGCCTGACGAACAACCGCCGACAGACTACACGTCGGAGGACGAAATGCAGACCGAGCTGCAAACGGTGGGCATGGCAAGGTAGAACACGTATCATAACAGTCACGCGGGCAAAGGAGGCGGAAGCATCAATATGGCGGGATGGATTATCCTTGGTGTAATGATTGTGCTTTTTTTGCTGCTCATCGCCCCGATACGCATCATCTTAAAATACGACCAAGAGCTTTTTATAGAAGCGAGATATCTATTGTTTTGCTATCACATAATGCCCCAAACGGAGAAAAAGAAAAAGCGAAAAAGACAAAAGAAGAGTCAAAAAAAGGACGAGAAAGCAAAACAGCAAGAGCAAGCACTTGACCAAAAGAACCTGTTTGGCATCGTGTCATGGGTAAGGATTGCATCCGAGTCGGTTTCGCCTGTTGTAAAACGCACCCTTTCCAAGGGGCGCATCACCCGCTTGGAGCTGTATATGGACGTGACGGCAGACAACCCCGCGGACGCCGCCTTTGAGGCGGGCAGGCTTAACGCATTTGTATACGGGTTGTATGGGTGGGTTCACGAGTCGTTCCGGTCGGTATGCAGACCCGATGTTCAGATACTGCCAAACTACTATGCACCAGAAGGGGACATCTTTTTTCGGGCGCACCTGCATGTTAGCTTGGCCGCCTCAATCGCTGGTGCAGTAAGGTTTGGCGTTCGACTGCTGAAGCATATGATGAAACGAAAAAGTGAAGAGGCCCAAGGCGCGGCGCGACCTATCCCCCAAAAGTCGTCTGACGCTGTATCCAATTAGTGTTTTTTAGGTATTAAAACCTGTTGAATAGGCATTCTAGCACCCGAAAACCCAATCAAAAGCCGCACTCTGCGGCGAGAATGGAGCTGGCAACAATGAGCGAACATCCGATTAAAGGTCTGATGGACTCCACCATTCAGAAGATTAAGGATATGGTGGACGGCAACACCATCATCGGCGACCCCATTACGACCCCGGAGGGAACGGTGATTATCCCCGTTTCCAAGGTGCATCTCGGTTTTGCCTCGGGCGGGTCCGATTTCGGTGGAAAAAGCCCCGAAAAGGATCGATTCGGCGGCGGTGCGGGCGCAGGTCTTACCGTCAACCCCGTTGCCTTTTTGGTGCTGTCCGGCGGCAACGTGCGTCTGATACAGCTTGCCGAAAAGAACAATACCGCCAACCGGGCAATCAACCTTGTGCCCGAGGTGATGGATAAAATCACCGAGTTGGCAGCGCTGTTTGCCGCAAAAAAGGACACCGAAGGCGACACGCAAAGCGAGCAGGAGTAGCGCTTTAAAACCAAAGGCGCTTCCCAGCCTAGCGAATGAACAAGGGGAGAAACGCATATACTCCTACTGTTATTGTTTGGCGGTAGGAAAGGCTGGGGAAACGGTATGCTCAAACAAGCGGCGGCTGCCTTGCTGGCGGCAATGATGGTTACGGCGGTACAAACCGCACCATCCTTACCACCCGAGACTTCTGCAAAGGCTGCGGTGGTTATCGAGGCTGAGACGCGGCGCGTGCTCTACCAAAGCAATGCGCAGGAACAGCTGCCCATGGCAAGCACCACAAAGATTATGTCCGCGCTGCTGGCACTCGAGCATCCCGCTCTCGAGAAAGAGTTTGTGGTGGACGCCGCCGCTATCCATGTAGAGGGTTCCTCCATGGGGCTTCGGGAGGGCGACTCGGTTACAATGTATGCGCTTGCGTGCGGCATGCTGCTTTCGTCGGGCAACGATGCTGCCAACGCCGCCGCTGTTGCGATGTGTGGCAACATATCCGGGTTTGTTCTGCGCATGAACGAGCGGGCACAGCAGCTCGGTCTTGAAAACACCCGTTTTGCAAACCCCTCCGGGCTGGATGCCGAGGGGCACTACTCCACCGCTTACGACATGGCATGTCTTGCGGCGTATGCGCTGGAGAACGAACGGTTTGCAGAAATCTGCAGTCAAAGCAACATGCGTGTGCGGTACGGCAACCCGCCCTACGACCGCTGGCTTGACAACCACAACCGTCTGGTAGACAGCTACGAGGGCTGTATCGGTGTAAAAACCGGGTTTACCAGCAAGGCGCGCCGATGCTTGGTATCGGCTGCGGAGCGGGACGGGGTTCGATTTATCTGCGTCACCCTCAACGACCCGGACGACTGGCGCGACCACGCGGCGTTGTTCGAATACGGCTTTGAGCAGTATAAAAGTGTAAGCATCGATACCGATTTAGACGGTGCGGTGGTTCCCGTTGCGGGCGGCGATACCATCCGGCTGCCCGTTGTTACGAGTGCGCAGGCAAACGCGGTATTGTCCGAGAACGAACTAAAAGGCCTCGAGCGTCGCATCCTTGCCCCGCCGGTGTTGTTTGCACCAGTTGCAAAAGGGCAGGTGGTGGGCAGTGTGGAATACATCACAGACGGAATTACGGTTAAGACCCTACCGCTCTATGCGGCAAAGGATATTAAATACAAGGAAAACCCGACCCTTTGGGCGCGCATTGCGCGGCTGTTTGGCTCGACTAGCGAAGAAACCTGAGTGATGTCTAAGCGAACATCAAGCAAAAGCGATAACATATGGCTTTTGCAAAGATTTTACGCCAGCATTGGTACGTTTATCTGCTATTGTGCCCCGAAGGCTTTATTTTGAAAGGAACAAGAAACAACATGGCTGTACAAAACGGGGATCGAATTCAAAAGGTGATGTCCGACATGGGCGTTGCATCGCGCAGAAAATCGGAGGAGTATATCAAGCAGGGCAGGGTGCAGGTTAACGGCAGAAAGGCCGAAATCGGCATGAGCGTCAACCCAAAAAAGGACATCATAATGCTGGACGGCGTGCGTCTAGACGCAGCGGAGGGCGGCAAAAAATACTATCTTGCCATGTACAAGCCCCGCGGCTATGTCACGACTATGAGTGATGAGCTTGGGCGCAAGACCATCGTCGACCTACTGGCGGACCTTCCCGTTCGGGTTTACCCCGTGGGCAGGCTAGACAAGCAGAGCGAGGGCTTGCTGTTACTAACCAACGACGGCGCGTTCGCAAACATGCTGACGCACCCAAGCCACGAGGTGACAAAGGTGTACCGCGTGACGGTAGAGGGCGTTGCAAGCGAAGAACAGCTGATACAGCTTGCCGAGGGCGTAATAATAGACGGTAAACGGACGCTGCCTGCTCAGGCAAAGGTGATTACCACCGGCGAGGGGCGCACCGTCATCGAGATGATCATCCGTGAAGGGCGCAACCGCCAGATTCGCAAGATGTGCGAGGCGGTTAATCTTGAGGTTAAGCGGCTGCGCCGCACCATGATAGGACCCGTTAAGCTTTCGATGCTTGCACCGGGCGAATACCGTGAGCTAACGTCCGCCGAGCTTTCTGCCCTTCGTTCCATGGCATCAAAGAGCCAGCGCAAAGACGCGCACGAAAAGGCAAAGGAAACCGCGAAGGTAGCACGAACCCAGTCACGCGGTGCGAAACCCCGCAGAGAGGGAGCGTGGCGCAGTGACGCAAAGCCCCGCAACGAGGGAACGCGCTACGGCGAAGCGAAACCCCGTAACGAGGGCACTAAGTACGGTGAATCAAAGCCTCGCAGCGAGGGGACACGATACAGCGAGAAAAAGCCCGGCGGCTCAGGCTCGCGGTACGGTGAAGCGAAGCCTCGTAACGAGGGTGCTAAGTACGGCGAACCCAAACCCCGCAGCGAGGGGACACGATACAGCGAGAAAAAGCCCAGCAATTCAGGCTCGCGGTACGGTGAAGCGAAGCCTCGCAATGAGGGTGTCAAATACAACGATTCAAAGCCTCGCCGTAAGACGGACGGACCCCGCAACAAATAGAAGTACGCCATCGGCCTTGACAATGAAGTCCAGACGGCTTTGTTGCCAAGGTCGTGCTATGTGTACACCACTGAGTGAAAAAACAGTGATGTAGTCACTGTTTCTTTCATGGACTTGTATATGATTAGAATTGGGTAAACTATATGCAGACGAAAGGAACAAACAATGGTAGAATTTTTACCCTGCCGCGACGCGGAGCAGACCAGAACGATGTGCACCGACGCAGCAATCCCTTACGCCCCCCAGATACACGCCTATACGGCGGTTCAAGATGAAACGCTAGTCGGCTTTGCGCTGTTTTTGCTTGAGCCGGAGCGCGTGTATATCCTGCACATTCCAAACGACGACTATCTTGCGGATGTTTTGGTGCGCAGCGCAATGAACAGTGCCCTTTTACGGGGCATAGAGATGGTAAATTTTTCGCGATCAAACAACACACAACTGCTAGAGCTTCTTAAATTTGTAACTGGCGACATTAATCTGGATGTTCCAATCAAAAACTTTATCCACGACTGCAAAAATTGCGCAAATTCGCAAGGAAAGTCTTGTTGAAACAGACAGAATAGTGTATACTTAATTTGATTACGCAAAAGTTAATTCGTTAAATTTTTGTCGCAGTTGACGGTAATTTTCAGCGAGACCGTCCTCATACTAGACATGGAAACGGAGGAAAAAAGATGAGTCCTGCAAACAAGTTGGAACGTTTAACACAAAACCTATCGCAGATTGACCCTGCATCCGCTGCACGGGTGCGTCTTGCAAAGCTATTTGACGAGGGAACCTTTGTTGAAATAGACGCTTTTGCAATGGCTATGGGTAACGCGGGTGCTGTAGCAATCGGCTATGGTACGGTTGATGGCAGCACGGTGTTCGCATTTGCTCAGGACAGCGGCTCCGCATCGGGCGCTGTGGATAAGGTACATGCGGAAAAGATTAAAAAGGTCTATTCCCTTGCAACCAAAACAGGCGCACCTGTAGTGGGAATCTATGATTCCAACGGAGCAAGCCTTGCAAACCCCGCCGATACCATGGCGGCTTACGGCGAGCTGCTTGCTCTTTCCAACAACATCTCGGGTGTTGTACCCCAGCTTTCCGTGGTGCTTGGTCCCTGCGTAGGCAGCGCCGCACTGATTGCACTGGGTGCTGATTTTGTTATAGCAAGCGAAGCAGCCGAGATCTCTTTGGGTGTTCCTGCTCAGGGCAGCGCGAAGAACGCCGCCGAAACCGGCGTTGTGCATATCCTTTCTAAGGATGAGGACGAAGCGATTGCTTCTGCAAAGAAGCTGCTGGCCCTTCTACCTTCAAACAACCTGTCCGATGCGCCCGCGTGGGATTACACCGAGGTAGCTGGTGCACAGGACGTACTGGCAGCTGCGGGAGAAAACCCCTGTGGCAGCGATATCGCCGAGATAGTCAAGGGCATTGCCGATGACGCAAGCGTTGTTGAGCTGCAAAGCGGGTTTGGTAAGGGTTGCTATGCGGCGCTTGCTACCGTGGGTGGCCAGGTTGTAGGTGTTGCTGCTGCGTTTGGCGCGCTTGCAGCCGACGAGTGCGCAAAGCTTGCGCGTTTGGTCAGCATCTGCGACGCATTCTCCATCCCCGTTATTACACTGGTTAACACCTTGGGCTTCGAAGCCTCCGCTCTCGGCGCGCGTGATGCGGCAAAGCTTGCGCATGTTTACGCCGAGGCAACCACCGCAAAGGTATCGGTTGTTGCGGGCAAGGCTTACGGCGGCGCTTATATTGCCCTTGCTGGCAAGGGTGCAAACGCCGATATGACGTTTGCTTGGCCCGGCGCAGTCATCTCTCCCCTTAAGCCTGAGACCGCTGTTGCATTCTTGTACAGCGACCGCATCACCGCCGACAAAACCCGCGAGGCGGTAGAAGCCGAGTACAAGGACAACGAGGCTAGCCCCTTCGCATACGCAGCAAGCGGACAGCTTGACGCGGTGATAAACCCCGCAGACACCCGCGCTAGCATTATTTCGGCTCTTGATATGCTGTCGGGCAAGCGGGTTGCCACCCTGCCTAAAAAGCACAGCAACATGCCCCTGTAACAAATGAATGATAACCGTGCCGCGCAAGGCGCACGGGTAGATAGACAGGTCACACCGCCGTAACGCCGTGCAGCGGTTGACAATCAATACAACACGGCAAAAAGAAAGGATGAAACACAGATGAAAAGGTTTAACATAACCGTTAACGGCAAGGCTTATGATGTTGTGGTAGACGAAGCAAACGGAGCTGCTGCTCCCGCAGTAGCAGCACCCGCAGCAGCACCTGCTCCCGCTCCTGCCGCAGCACCCGCTCCCGCAGCAGCACCTGCTCCTGCAGCGGCTCCTGCTCCTGCAGCGGCTCCCGCAGCAGCCCCCGCGACAGGTTTCACAACAGTGAACGCCCCGATGCCCGGCACCATCCTTGATGTAAAGGTTAAGGCAGGCGATACCATTAAAGAGGGCGACGTAGTGGTCATCCTTGAGGCGATGAAGATGGAGAACGAGATTATGTCTCCAGTATCGGGCACTGTGGCTTCCGTTAACGTAACCAAGGGTCAATCGGTTGACACCAACGACCTGATTGCTTCCATTTCGTAACGGTCTAATCCTACACGCTACTAACGATCGAGGAAAGAGGGGTGCCTATTATATGGCTCAAGTTAAGATAACAGAAACCGTCCTGCGCGACGCGCACCAGTCACTGATTGCCACCCGCATGACGCTCGCCGAGATGGAGCCCATCCTGTCGGCGATGGATGAGGTCGGCTACTATTCCGTTGAGGCATGGGGCGGTGCGACCTTTGACGCCTGCCTGCGCTTTTTAAACGAAGACCCGTGGGAGAGACTGCGTGTCATTAAGAAACTCATGCCCAAAACAAAGATTCAGATGCTGTTCCGCGGGCAGAATATGCTCGGTTACCGCCACTATGCAGATGACGTGGTAGACTACTTCGTTAAGAAGATGGTGGATAACGGCATTGATATCCTGCGTATATTCGACGCACTCAACGATATCCGCAATCTCGAAACCTCCATCAAGGCGGCAAAGAAGGTCGGCGCGCACGTTCAGGGCGCTATCTCCTACACTACCAGTGAGGTTCACACCATCGACTACTTTGTAAACTACGCAAAGCAGCTCGAGAGCGCGGGTGCGGATTCCATCTGCATCAAGGACATGGCTGCGCTGATTACCCCCTATGCCGCAGAGCAGCTTGTTACCGCACTCAAGAAGAACGTAAAGGTTCCGATTCAGATGCATACCCACTATACATCTGGTCTTGCGTCGATGGTTATGATTAAGTCCATCGAAGCTGGTGTGGATATCATTGATACCGCAGCCTCTCCGCTTGCGCTGGGTACCTCCCATGCGCCCACCGAGTCGATGGTTGCCGCCCTTCAGGGCACACCGTACGACACCGGTCTTGACCTTAAGAAGCTTGACGTGGTGCGCGCGCACTTTGCTAAGCTGCGCGACAAATACCTTGAAAACGGATTGCTCGACCCCAAGATGCTAGGCGTTGATGCCAACACCCTGATCTATCAGGTGCCGGGCGGCATGCTTTCAAACCTCAACTCGCAGCTCAAGCAGGCAGGCAAGATCGACCTGTTTGAAGAGGTGCTTGCCGAGGTTCCCAGAGTGCGTCAAGAGTCGGGAATGCCCCCGCTGGTTACCCCCACCTCGCAGATTGTGGGCACACAGGCGGTGTTCAACGTACTCAACGGCGAGCGTTACAAGACGGTTACCAAGGAGTTTAAGGGCATGGTACGCGGCGAGTACGGCAAGACCCCGCTGCCCATCGACCCCGCATTCCGCAAAAAGATTATCGGCGACGAACAGCCAATTGACTGCCGTCCCGCAGACCTGCTTGCAGACGAGCTGGATAAGCTGCGCGCGGAGGTTCCGCCCGCACTGCTTGAGCAGGAGGAGGATGTGCTCAGCTACGCACAGTTTGGTCAGGTCGCTATCAAGTTCTTTGAGCAGCGCGCCGCCGCCAAATATGGTGTGGATGCAAAGCATGCCGATGCAAAGACTGCGGTACATCCCGTATAATCACGATTTGCTGATTACAAGAACAGGGCAGACAATGCCCTGTTCTTTTGTCGTAAAAGCAAAATGGCAATGGGCGCGGATGATGTTAAACACACATCACCGTTTGACCTTTTTATGTAAATGGTTTTTGTGTTGACAACCGCACTGTAATGATAGTAAAATATAGGGTAGTAACTTGTTGCGTTTTGCACAAGGTTTTATAGAAAGCAAAAGGGGCATATGGCCCCTTTCCCACATATCACTCCGGTTTTATGTCCGTTTTGTGGGGGCATATAACCCGCCAAAGAAAGGACATGGACGATAACGTGATACGAAGCATGACGGGCTATGGCCGCGCACAGCAGATTATCGACGGCAGAGACATTTTGGTTGAAATTAAGGCGGTAAACCACCGCTTTTTCGAGTTCTCGGTGCGCGCGCCGCGTGCCTACGGGTATCTGGAGGAAAAGCTTAAGACCTTTGTGCAGGGGGGCATCTCCCGCGGCAAGGTGGAGGTAAACGTTACCATCTTCACCCTGGAGGGCAGCGATGCCAAGATAGAGATTAACCATGAGCTTGCAGCGTCCTATGTAAAGGGTCTGCGCGCTCTTGCAGGGGAGCTTACTGCCCGCGAGGGGCTTTCGGTGACGGACGATCTGTCCCTTTCGGTGCTTGCCCAGTTTGGCGACATATTCACCGTACGCAAGGAGATGCCTGAGGAGGAGACCATCTGGCAGGGTGTAAAAACCGTAGCAGAACAGGCACTCGCTTCGTTTGTCGCCATGCGCGAGACCGAGGGGCTTCGCCTGAAAGAGGACATCCTCTCCCGCCTTGCTTTTATCGGCGATGCGGTAAAAACGGTGGAGCAACGCTCTCCCCAGACGGTCGCGGAATACCGTGAACGCCTGTTTGCAAAGATGAGCGAGGTTTTACAGGATAAGAACATCGAGCCGGCGCGCCTGCTTACCGAGGCTGCCGTTTACGCAGACCGTGTGGCAGTAGACGAAGAAACGGTTCGTCTGAAGAGCCATCTTGACCAGTTTGCCCAGCTACTCGACGAGGGCGGTCAGACGGGTCGCAAGCTTGACTTTTTGGTACAAGAGATTAACCGCGAGACCAACACCATCGGTTCCAAGGCACAGGACGTGGATATTGCTCGCGTGGTTGTGGATATGAAGGCGGAGATCGAAAAGATTCGCGAGCAGATTCAGAACATAGAGTAGCCCGCCCAAACGCAGGGGCTTTTCCCTGCAGCGCATACCCATCTGGGTTTACGCTGTAGGAGAAAAAGGAGAATAAGTGTATGAAGCTGATAAACATTGGGTTTGGCAACATGGTTTCGGCAAACCGTTTGGTCGCCATCGTAAGCCCCGAGTCCGCTCCCATTAAGCGCATTATACAGGATGCGCGCGACCGTGGCTCGCTCATTGACGCAACCTATGGAAGAAGAACACGCGCCGTTATCGTTACCGACAGCGACCACGTCATTCTTTCCGCTATACAGCCCGAGACGGTTGCAAACCGCCTGACCTACCGTGACGATGAAGACGAGGAGCTGGATGAGGATGAATAACCGTGGCGTTTTAATTGTCGTATCTGGTCCATCCGGTAGTGGAAAGGGCACGCTGCTGCGTGAGCTGCAAAGCGAGAACGAGCGTGTGCGCTACTCCGTTTCCGCCACGACGCGCCCCCCGCGTGAGGGCGAGGTGGACGGTAAAAGCTACTTTTTTATGACAAAGCAGGAGTTTAAGAATAAGATTGAAAAGGGCGAGATGCTCGAATTCACCTCCTACTGCGGCAACTACTACGGCACCCCTAGGGACTATGTGTGCAAAACCCTCGACGAAGGCTACGACGTAATCCTTGAGATTGACGTGGTGGGCGCAATCAAGCTGATGGAACTCGGCGAGCAGGCAGTGTATATCTTTATTATGCCACCGTCTCTGCAGGAACTCAAAAAACGGCTTGTGGGCAGAAACACCGAGGACGAGGAAGTGCTTTGCAAACGCTTAGAGGCGGCACTTGATGAGATTCGTATGGCAGACAAATACGACTATATCGTGGTAAACGACGTAATAGATTCAGCAATTGAAAAGCTAAAGGCGATTATTTTGTGCCACAGGTGCAAGACTGTTACTATGAAGTATATGATAGAAGAGGTGCTTACCGATGCTTAGACCAGCCATATCAGAGATACTTAAGGGCGACGCCAGCTATTTTTCTCTTGTCATCGGCGTTGCAAAACGCGCAAGAGAGATAACCGACGAGGTTGAATCGATAAAAAAGGATTTGATTGAGCGCAATAATGGAAAGCTGCCCGCCGACCTTGGAAGCAACCGTTACTTTTTGCAGGCAAAGCCCGTAAAGCTTGCCGTGGAAGAGCTAAAGGACGAAAAGTACCGCCTGTTTGAAAATCCGCACATCGGCGAGCAGATCGAAACCTAATACACTCAAACACGCCCAACCCGATGCCATGTCGCGGGTTGGGTGTCTATCATTATACCCGTGTTTAAGGGGGGGAGTAAACGATGCCTACACAGATGGTTGCGCACGTTGCGGTGGATAAGGTCGCGCTGCATTTCGATAAGGAGTACAGCTATCTGGTGCCCGAGGCGCTACGCGGCGCCATACGGGTCGGGGCGCGGGTGCTCGTGCCCTTTGGGGGCGCCAACCGCAGGCGGCAGGGGCTTGTGCTCTCGCTGTGCAAGGAGGATTGCCCATCGCCGCTCAAACCGATAGCCGAGCTGGTGGACGAAGCTCCGCTCCTCTGCCCCGAACAGCTGGAGCTGGTGTCGTTTCTAAGACGCCAAACGCTGTGCACGTGGTATGAGGCGGCGCGCCTTGTGCTGCCGGCGGGGCTGAATATCGAGATTTCGTCCGAGTACAGCATAAGCCCTGAGTATAACGCATCGGGCAGGGAGCTTGCGGGCGAGGAACAGATGCGCGTCGTTTCGTTTTTACTATCCCGACGCGGTGCCGTCAGCGATAAGGTGCTGCGCACGGGCACGGGCATCTCACCGCGCTCCGCCGCGCTCAAAAGCCTGATAGCCGACGGGGTAATCATCAAAGCAGAGCGAGCAAAACGCAAAACGCAGGATGAGCGCATCACCATGGCGCGCATAGCAGAGGACGCACAGACCGATAAGGCGACCCCCAAGCAGGCTGCGGTTATCGAGCTGCTTATGTCCTGCGGCAGTGCCTCGCTCAAAGAAATCGGGTATTACACCGGTGCGTCCAAGGCGACCCTTGATGCAATGCGAAAGCGGGGCATGGTCGAGTACTTCGAGCGGGAGGTACTGCGCACACCCTATGATCACGTGCCCAAGGAGCTGTCCGAACCCCCTTGCCTCAGCGGCAACCAGCAGGCGGCGTATGAGGGTATTGCGGCACTCATGAATGCAAACAAGCCCGAGACGGCGCTGCTGTTCGGGATTACGGGCAGCGGCAAAACCCACGTCTTTTTGCGCCTAATTGCCGACGTGCTTAAAAGCGGCAAACAGGTAATCATGCTCGTTCCCGAAATCTCGCTTACCCCGCAGATGCTCTCGCGGTTTTACGCCGTGTTCGGCGATAAGGTTGCGGTGCTGCACAGCGCACTGTCGCTGGGCGAACGGCTGGATGAATATAAACGCATCCGTTCGGGAAAGGTATCTATCGCGGTGGGTACCCGTTCGGCTGTATTTGCACCGTTCGACAACCTCGGTCTTATCATCATGGACGAGGAGCAGGAGCACACCTACAAGTCGGAGGGTGCGCCCCGCTACCATACGCGGGATGTCGCGCGGTTTCGATGCAAGCAGCATAGCGCACTGCTGCTGCTCGCCTCCGCCACGCCGGACGTGGAGAGCTATTACCACGCGAAGGCGGGTCACTACCACCTGTTCGAGCTAAACGAGCGGTTTGGCAGCGCGGGGTTGCCCCAGGTGGTTGTGGTAAACATGAGCGATGAAGCAATGAGGGGAAACACCGGCTCTATCAGCGCACCCCTTGCGCACGAGCTTGCACAGAACCTGCAAAACGGCGAGCAGAGCATCCTGTTTCTCAACCGCCGCGGATTCCACACATTAATCTCGTGCGCCGATTGCGGCGAGGTAATCATCTGCAAAAACTGCTCGATCGCCATGACCTACCACAAGGCGAACGATAAGCTGATGTGCCACTACTGCGGGTACCTGCACACCCCCGAGGCTAGGTGCGTACACTGTGGCAGCGAGCACATCAAGTACCTTGGTCTGGGTACGCAGAAGGTGGAGGATGAGCTTTCTGTCCTGTTTCCCACCGCGCGTATCCTAAGGATGGACGCCGACACCACCATGGCGCGTTACTCCTACGACGACTACTTCACCCGCTTTGCGCGTGGCGAGTACGATATTCTTGTCGGCACCCAGATGGTCGCCAAGGGGCTTGATTTTGAAAACGTCAGCCTTGTCGGCGTGCTGAGTGCGGATAAAATGCTGTACACCGCCGATTTTCGCGGCACCGAGCGCGCGTTTTCTCTGCTCACGCAGGTTGTGGGGCGCAGCGGGCGTGGCAGCAAGCTGGGCAGGGCATACATCCAAACCTATACGCCCGAGCATGAGGTAATCGCCCTTGCGGCGCAGCAGGATTACCCCGGCTTTTACGAGGGTGAGATTTTATGCCGAAAGAATCTGCTATACCCACCGTTTTGCAGCTTCTGCATCGCCGGATTTTCGGGTGAAAGCGAGCCGGTTACCCTTCGCGGTGCGCAGGAGTTTTTGCGCCTGCTGCAGGAGCTGGTCAAATGCAGCTACCCCGACCTGCCGCTTAAGGTGCTGGGACCGGTGCCCTCGGTTATGCTCAAGGTTTCGGGACGCTACCGGTACCGGCTTATCATCAAATGCCGCGCAGACGCACAAACCCGTAGGATGCTCAACGAAGCGTTGTGTGTCTATTCGGCATTACCCATATCCCGCTCCGCCGGAGTATTCATCGATATTGGCTTTGACGGCATTGTGTAGGGTATCGCACAAAACACTGCTTGTGGTGTATTTTGTGCCCCAAAGAGCCTTTGCACTTGTGGAATACATATACTTCGTATTATAATGGTTACATTAAACAAATCGTAACACAACGCAACTGTCGGCTTTTGCATCCACCACGCCGCGCCGACGCACAGGATTTATCCGGAGAAAGGAATGGGTTATAAAGATGGCTACCAGAAAGATTGTTCTAGACGGCGATGAGATCCTACGTAAAAAAAGCAAAGAGGTCACCGCCTTTGATGATAAGCTGGCGACACTGCTTGATGATATGAAAGAGACCCTGTACAAAAACGACGGAGCGGGGCTTGCCGCACCCCAGGTGGGTGTGCTACGCCGCGTGGTAGTCATAGATATCGGAGACGAAAACTATTACGAACTTGTCAACCCCGTTATAACCAAAACCGACGGCATGCAGTCGGGACCCGAGGGTTGCCTGTCCGTTCCCGGCGAGTTTGGGATTGTCGAACGCCCCAATGAGGTGACGGTGGAGGGCTATGACCGAAGCGGTAAGCAATACACCCTCACGGGTACGGGTCTGCTCGCCCGTGCCATCTGCCATGAGGTGGACCACCTCAACGGTCAGCTGTTTACCGATATCGCCGTGCGCATGCTCGACGATGAAGAGCTTGAAAGCAAGGAAGAAAAGCGCGGCAAGAACAAGTAGTGTTTGTATAAAACGAGCAGTAAAGCGACCTAACGATAACGCAACGGGGGATTGAGCCAATGAACGTCATCTTTATGGGCACACCAGAGTTTGCCGTACCCTGCCTCGAGTCGCTCCTCCGCGACGGGCACACCGTTACCTCGGTGTTTACCCAACCGGACAAGCCGGTGGGACGCAAGCAGGTGCTCACCGCCCCGCCCGTCAAACAGCTTGCACTTGCGCATGGCATAGCGGTGCATCAGCCCGTTACGCTGAGAAACGACGAGATTGTGTCCCTTATCCGGTCACAAGCGCCCGATGTGATAGCCGTAACCGCCTACGGAAAGATACTGCCAAAATCGGTGCTCGACATCCCGCGCTACGGCTGCATCAACGTTCACGCCTCTCTGCTGCCCGCCTATCGGGGCGCCGCGCCCATTCAGTGGAGCGTGATAAATGGCGAACAGGTGACGGGCGTTACCACCATGTATATGGCGCCCGGTATCGATACCGGCGATATGATTATAAAAAAGGAAACCCCCATCGCCCCAGATGAAACGGCGGGCGAGCTGCACGACCGGCTAAAGGATATCGGCGCGCAGGCACTGAGCGACACCCTTGCGCTGATACAACAGGGCAACGCGCCCCGCGCGAAGCAGGATGATGCGCTGTGCTCCCTGGCGCCGATGCTCAGCAAGGCGATGGCTCAGGTGGATTTTACAAAGCGCGCCGAGCAGGTGCACAACCTGATTCGAGGGCTGTCGCCGTGGCCGGTGGCGTTTACCCAGATTGACGGAAAAGCACTCAAGATTCACAAGGCGCGGGTGGTTGAGGCAAGCGGGCAAGCGGGTACGTTGTTAAGCGATACGCAGCTCATCATCGCCTGCGCACACGGCGCGGTGGAGCTGCTGGAGGTGCAGTACGAGGGCGCAAAGCGTATGAGTGCCGAGCTGTTTTTGCGCGGACACCGCCTGCAAAAGGGCAGGAAGCTTTAATACATCACACAGGGAGGAATGCGGTTGGCATCGGCAAGACAAACGGCACTCGGCGCGCTTGTGCGCGTGGAGACAGACGGCGCATACTCGGGGCTTGTCATCAAGGAGCTTTTGGAACGCTCCGCGCTTGAGCCGCGCGACGCCGCGTTTGCCACGGCACTTTTTTACGGCGTAATCGAACGAGCCTTAACGCTCGACCAAATGATAAAACAACACAGCAAAACCCCCTTGCACAAGATGGACGACACGGTACGGGTCATCCTGCGCATGGGGGCGTATCAGCTTGCGTATATGGATTCGGTGCCCGACAGTGCCGCGGTAAACGAAAGTGTAACGCTGTGTAAAAAGAACAAAAAGACAAGCGCCGCGGGCTTTGTAAACGCGGTGCTGCGCGCGGTTATCCGCACGGGCAAGACCCCGACGTTTTCCGGCGCACCCGACGATCCCGCACGCATGAGCGCGGAGTTTTCCTGCCCGCCGCCCCTTGTTCGCATGCTGATATCGCGGTTTGGCGCGGAGCGTGCGCGTAGTATATTAGCAAACTCGGTGGGCGCCGCACCCGTCTACGCAAGGGTCAATACGCTCAAAACCACGACGGATGAACTGATTGCGCGACTGCAGCAGGAAGGCGTCGGTGCAAAAAAGCACGAAGTGATACCCGACTGTTTGTCGTTATATCATACGGGGGACATTACCCGCCTTGCGGCGTTTTCTGAAGGGTTGTTTCATATACAGGACGCGTCATCCCAGCTTTGCGCACAGGCGGTGGCGGCTGCCCCGGGCATGACGGTGCTCGATCTCTGCGCCGCGCCGGGCGGTAAATCCTTTACCATTGCCCAAACGATGCAAAACTCTGGGGCGTTATTGTCCTTTGACTTATATGATTTTAAGGCGGACTTAATCCGAAAGGGAGCCGCACGGCTCGGTATCTCGGTGCTGACCGCAGCGGTCGGCGATGCGGGCGTTTACAACAAAGCCCTTCCCTTGGCAGACCGCGTGCTGTGCGACGCGCCCTGTTCGGGGTTTGGGGTGATGCGCCGCAAGCCCGAGATTAAATACAAGCCGATTGACGGGTTTGGGGAGCTTGAGCAAATTCAATCTGTGCTGCTTCAAAATGCCTCGCGCTATGTAAAGCCCGGCGGGCTATTACTCTATTCCACCTGTACGCTGCGCCGCGAAGAGAACGAAGCCGTTGCAAAGACGTTTTTAGAAAACAATTCGGCGTTCTCACCCAGCCCGCTTACGGGGGCAGTAACGCGCTGCTACAGTGAGGGTGCGCATATGGCAACCATCCTGCCCGATGATTTTGACTCGGATGGCTTTTTTATCGCCGCATTTTCGAGAACGGGAGATTAATACAGCAATGACTGAAAAAATAGATATCAAATCCCTTTCAATCGAAGAGCTCCGGGAACGATTTGCTCAACTGAAAGAGCCCGCATTCCGTGCCGGACAGGTGTTTTCATGGCTGCACCAGCGGCGCGCGCAGTCGTTTGACGAGATGACCAATCTCTCAAAACCGTTGCGCGAAACGCTCAGCGCGGGCTTTTATATCCCACAGGTCACCATAAAACAGAAGCTGGTTTCCGAGCTTGACGGCACCGTCAAGTACCTGTATGAGCTAGAGGACGGCGAGACGGTGGAGGCGGTGTTTATGCGCTACCACCACGGTAACAGCCTGTGCATCTCTACGCAGGTGGGCTGCCGCATGGGGTGTACCTTCTGTGCATCGACCTTGGGCGGCTGCGTACGCAACCTAACTGCTGCAGAGATGCTGAGCGAGGTTTATGTAGCGGAACAGGACACGGGAGAGAAGGTGTCAAGCCTTGTGCTGATGGGCATTGGCGAGCCGCTGGACAACTACGACAACGTTGTGCGATTTTTGCAGCTCTTGTCGGATAAAAACGGCATGAACATGAGCCTTAGGCATGTATCCCTTTCCACCTGTGGGCTGGTGCCGCGCATCTACGACTTGGCAAAGCTGCGCATGGGGCTTACCCTGTCGGTTTCGCTGCATGCGCCAAACGATCAGATTCGCAGTCACACCATGCCGATAAACCGCCGCTACAACATCGACGAGCTGCTAACAGCCTGCCGCCATTATGCCGAGGCGACCTCACGGCGTATATCGTTTGAGTACGCGCTAATAGACGGCGTAAACGACAGCGAGCAAAACGCCCGGGAGCTTGCGAAGCGACTAAAGGGCATGCTGTGCCACGTGAACCTGATTCCCGTAAACCCCGTGACCGAACGGGACCATAAGGCGAGCACGCGCGGTGCGATAGAACGCTTTATGGCGGTGCTGGAGCGCGAGAAGATCTCCGTCACGGTGCGCAGAAAACTGGGTACCGACATCAATGCCGCGTGCGGGCAGCTGCGCCGAGAAGGGCAGTCGAAAACCGACGATTAGGGGCACAAGCCAAAGGGTTTGCCATAAGCAAGGAACTTTTGCCAAGGCATGTGATATAAAATGCACGGTTTTTGCCAATATTAATTTTTAATTATCACGATAATATGTTATAATATAGCCCGAAACCAGTTGTGGCAATCAAGTCTACATGACGCGTTGTGCTTTATATGAAGCGAGCAAGTTTTACAGCCGTTTTGCCGGTGCAGAGCGGTAACCATATATGGGCAGCCCCATCCCCAAGACGGGTTGGGCTGCTGTGCAGGTATCGAGAGAAGGTGCAAGGTCTTGCCAAAGGTGATTGGAAAAACAGACATCGGTATGATCAGAAAACAAAATCAAGATAGCTTTCAATGCGGTTTGCTACAAGACAGCGCTGTTTGGGCGGTCGTGTGCGACGGTATGGGCGGCGAAAGCGGCGGCGAGGTTGCCAGCACCCTTGCGGTAGACAGCATTGGTGGCAGCATCATGCGTGCTTATCGCAGCGAGATGACGGCAAACTCCATCCGAACCATGCTGTTATCCGCTATCAGCGCGGCGAATATCCGCGTTTACGATAAAGCGAAAAGCGACACTACGCTAAGCAAGATGGGTACGACCGTCGTGGCGTCGGTGGTCAAGGGCGAGATTGCACACATCGCATATGCGGGCGACAGTCGTGTGTACCTGATTACCGAGGATAAGGTCGAACAGCTCACCCGTGACCATACCATGGTACAGGCGCTGGTGGAGCGGGGCGAGATTACCACCGACCAAGCGAAGAACCATCCGCAAAAGCATGTAATTACCCGTGCGCTCGGGGTAGAGCAGGGGATTGAGATTGACTATTTCGAGGCAAAGACCGAGCAAGGCTCGGTGCTGATGATCTGCACCGATGGTCTTACCAACTACGTCGAAGCAGGAGAAATAGCCGAGATAGTCAGGGAGTACGGACAAGACAAGTGTCTTGACAAGCTGATAAATGCCGCAAACAACAGGGGCGGTACCGACAACATCACCATAGTGGCGATCTTTGGGTAATGCGTACACGTTGGTATGTGAGCGAGGATGATCGGGAGTGAATAGATTGATGGACAGATATATCGGGAAACGCCTGGACGGAAGATACGAGATACTTGAGCTGATTGGCGCAGGCGGCATGGCGAACGTGTACTGTGCGATGGATGTGCTGGAGCACAAGGAATACGCGGTAAAGATACTGCGCGATGAGTTTCTTGAAAACGAGGAGTTCGTACGCCGTTTTAAGAACGAATCCAAGGCGATTGCCGTGCTTTCGCACCCCAACATCGTCAAGGTGTATGACGTGAGCTTTACCGACCGTGTGCAGTTTATTGTCATGGAGCTGGTGGAAGGCATCACGCTTAAGGATTACATCGAACAACAACACACGATTAAATGGAAAGAATGCGTGCATTTCACCACTCAGGTGCTGCGCGCGCTTTCTCATGCCCACGATAGGGGCATTGTACACCGCGACATCAAGCCACAGAACATCATGCTTTTACCCGACGGTACCATCAAGGTGATGGATTTTGGTATCGCGCGGTTTGCACGCAGCGAGACCCGCACGATGACCGATAAGGCGCTGGGTTCGGTGCATTATATTAGCCCCGAGCAGGCAAGGGGAGATGTCACAGACGCGAAAACGGACATCTACTCGGTAGGCGTCATGATGTTTGAGATGCTTACAGGGCAGCTCCCCTTTGTAGCGGATAGCCCCGTCTCGGTTGCGATTAAGCAGATATCGGCACAGGCAAAGCGCCCGCGCGAGCTAAACACCGACATCCCCGAGGGGCTGGAGGAGATTGTGGTGCGCGCCATGCAGAAGGACGCGAGCCGTCGTTACCGTTCCGCGGCAGAGATGCTCAAGGATATTGACGAGTTTAAAAAGAACCCGAGTATCCAGTTTCAGTATAAATACTTTACGAGCGAAAGCCCCACCATCTATTACGACACCCAACAGGTCAACAAGGGCGCGAGCAGAACGGATGAGCTTGCGCAGCGGGGACGTACACCGGCAGCGGGTGTAGCGCGTTCTCGTAAGGCGGCTAAGACCGACGTTGCCGCAGAGGAGATTGAGTACAAATCTCCCGTTATGCCTATTATGACCGGTGTTGCGTTTGCGTTTATTATCACCGCTATCGTATTTGTGGTGTATATCTTTATTTTAAACAACCCGTTTGCCAAGGTGCCAGATGTCGAGATGCCAAAGTTTGTGGGTCTTCGCTATGATGACATTGTGGACAGCGAGGAGTTTAAGCAGTTTGGTTTTCAGTACAACGTCACCGAGGATTTTAACAACGACTATGCCGTGGGTCTTATCTACGAGCAAACCCCCACCGCGGGACGGATGGTCAAGGAGGGTACCGTTGTAAACCTCAAAATCAGCAAAGGCATCAAGGAGGTAACGATTCCCGATTTGTACAATCAGGATTTGTTGACTGCCATCGCGCAGCTCAAAGACCTTGACATCCTTTACGATGTGCAGGAGATTAACAGCGAAACCTATGCCGAGGGTCGCATTGTAAAAACCGACCCACCCAAGGATAGCGTAATAACCACCGATACCCGGGTAATACTGTACGTCAGCAAGGGCTCCGAAACCGGAACTGTCGTTGTACCCGATGGCATGATCGGTATGAATATTGAGGATGCAAAACGCGTGCTCGAAACCTACGGTCTGAAGGTTGGCGATGTTTCGCCCGTAGAGTCTTCTCTTGCGGCGGGAACCATCTTGGCGCATGACCCCGAGGTTAACACCGAAGTGGACAAGAATAGCGTCGTGAACTTTACCGTAAGTGCAGGGGCAGGCATTGCGATTGAGCGTTACAACGTCACCGTGACCCTGCCCGATATTGACAAGAATGTATCCCTTAAGGCATATGTCAACGACGCTACGGTACCCAAGCACGCCGAGAACCTAAACCCCTCCGAGGTTGGTGTTTGGAAGCCGTCGTTTGAAGGTCAGGGTATCATTATGATCAAGGTTACCATCGACGACAAGGTGTATCAGGAGATTCAGCTCGACTTTGCCCGCGGCACCTTCCGTGTGGTGACAGATAACTCGTCGCAGTTTTAAGGGATTGATATGAACGAGCAAAATGGGCTTATTTTAAAGGGCATCGGCGGATTTTACTATGTGGAATGCTCGGAACAGGTATATGAATGCAAGGCGCGCGGCGTACTTCGCAGGGACGATATTCGTCCCGTTGCGGGGGATGCCGTGCGTATCTCCATAAGCGGGGATAAAGGGACTATCGATGAGATACTACCCCGTAAAAACGATATGATCCGCCCGCCGGTCGCGAATATCGACACCATGTTTTTTGTGGTGTCTACTACAGAGCCTTCCCCTAATATGACGGTGCTTGACAAGCTGCTTGCCATCGCGCAGTATAAGGGGATTGAACAGGCTATTATTATCACAAAGGTTGACATAAAACAATTCACCCAGTGGTATGAGGACTACGTTAAGGCGGGCTTTGACGTTTATGTCGTCGATTACGCTGACCCTAACACCATCGACCCCATAAGAAAACGGTGCGCAAAGGGGCTTAACGTGTTTTGCGGCAATTCCGGGGTAGGCAAATCCACGTTAATCAACGCAATCTCCCCGGGGCTTGACCTAAAAACCGGTGACATCAGCCAGAAGCTTGGCAGGGGTCGCCACACCACCCGCAGTGTGGAGCTGTACCCGATGTTCGGCGGCGGCTATATAGCAGATTCTCCCGGCTTCTCCTCGCTTGAGACCAGCCGGCTCGATATCATCTATAAGGACGAGCTGCAGCACTGTTTTCGTGAGTTTGCTACCTATATTGATAAGTGCCGATATAGTGATTGTTCCCATACATCGGAGCCTGGATGCGCGGTATTACAGGCGGTTTTAGACGGGGATATCCCCCAAAGCCGCCATGAAAGCTATGTGAGGATGTACGAAGAGGCGAGGAGCATAAAGGAATGGGAGCAGGAGAAAAAACGTCGCGCGACATAAAACGCTGTGTCATCATCGCGGCGGGAGAGATGGAGCCTGACTTTGACGCGGTTTCGGTCATCGGCGACGATGCCTTTATCATCTGCGCGGATGGGGGATACGACACCGCCCTTTCTCTGGGCGTTACCCCGCATCTGTTTGTGGGCGATATGGACAGCGTCTTGTCGCCGCCCCACGGAGTGAAGCAGATTCTTTCGCCTGCGGAGAAGGATGATACCGACACCATGCTTGCCGCAAAGCTCGCCCTTGAGCGCGGCTATCGGCATATCACCATCCTGGCGGGGCTGGGCGGCAGGCTCGATCATACCATCGCAAACCTGCAAACCCTATTATATTGTGCCCGCAACGGTGCACGCGCCGTTCTTGCCGGCAAACGCAACAGTGCGTTTGTAATAAAGGACGAGGGTGTAACGGTATCTGCGCGCGAAGGCTTTGTGTCGGTGTTCTCGCTCACTGAGCGTTGTGAGGGCGTCACACTCAAAGGTCTGCGCTACCCGCTGTGTGATGCGCTTGTGACCAATAGCTTCCCCATCGGGGTAAGCAATGAGTTTTGTGAGCCGGTTGCCGAGATATCGGTTCGCGCCGGCTGCCTGCTGGTCGTGTTTTCTAATAACCGACGATGAATGTGTAAGGGGCAGTGACAATGGTACCGTTTCACGGTAATGCGGCAGGTCTTATGCCGTCAGGCATGTGACCGAAAGGAGCGGCGATGATGCAACCTCCATTTTCCACAAGGCAGTATGCCCTGTTGTATGCCTATTTTGCAAAGACCATTCTCACCTCGGGTCATACCAACTCGTTTGACATCTTAAAAAGTGCGACCCGCCGCTACGGTTACGAACGCGGTCGGCGCATGGCAGAGCGCGCGGCGCAGGCGGGGGACGGGGATGATTTTGCCGCATTTTTAGCCTATATCGACTGGAAGCCCGGCATCGACTGGCAATTTTTCGGAGAGATGCTACCGCAGTTTCCCGTGTACAGCATCGAGGTAAACGAGTGCGGATTGTACAGCGTGTGGAGCGAGTTTGGGCTGGAACAGTACTGTGCCATGTACTGTGACGTGTTTGAAACGGCAATTGTGCACGGCTTTAACCCCGAGCTTGACCTAAAGCTTCCGTGCGCCATCGGCAAGGGCAGTAGAATCTGTGTGTTTGTTTATAACGGTTTGTCCTTTAACAGGCAAAACCTAAAAAGGCTAACCGACCTGCAGGATAAGGTTAAAAACAGCGTTGCGCGCACCTGGGAGCAGCATACGGCGCACCTGTATCACAGCTTTTCACAAGAGCTAATCCGCATCCTCGGGCAGGAGGAGGCAAGTGCTATGGTGAAAAAGGTGCTGGTTTCGTTTGGCGCGGCGTGCTCGGCGCAGGATGTCAAACAATTGCTTTCTCACACGCAAAACGTGCCGTATTCGTACGAAGCCCAGCGGTTGGATGCGCGCGGATAGGTGACTTTTAAGCAATCAGCGTCGGTTCGTCTCCTTGGCAAAAGCTCTTTTGCGCCGAGATGGCGGCAAGCTGTATGCTGAGTGTTTCAAAGAAGTTTGATAGGCTGTCTATCTCCGCGGTGGTCATCCCTTGAGAGAGCGCGATGGCAAGGGTTGTGGTTAGCGTTACAAACTGTTCGGGTGGCAGGCAGCAGCGCTTGTTCTTGCTTTTGTCACTAGGCAAACCAAACCGCCCCCCCGCAGCAAAATACAGTCTTACAGAGTATTGTATGCCCTGCCGTTTTGACTTGACAGCGGGGGATGCAAAAAACGAATAAACGCATTAAAAACGTCCTGCTAGGCAGGGCGTTTTTACATAATTGTGGCGAAATGGACAAAATGCAGGGGGTAAAATTGGTGGGTAAAATGCAAAGTTTTATTTGCGCCGCACCAAACTATGGGATATAATGAAAGAGAATAAACGCGCGTTCACAAACAGCACGCAGGGGATGGGGGAGCGGGATGAAGAGCGAGGATATCGCGAGGCTTGCGGGGGTATCTCGCAGCACTGTCTCAAGGGTCATCAACAATTACCCAAATGTACCCGACGCCACACGGCAAAAGGTCACGCGCGTGATTGAGGAGATGGGCTACGAGCCAAACACCTCCGCGCAGATATTGGCGGGCAAGGCAAACAACACCATCGGTTTGTTTGTTGTGAGCATCTACAACCGCGACAACATCTACCAAAGCAGTTATTATTCGTCCATTATCAACGCGGCGGTAGACGCCTCCAACAGCAACGGCTACTATGTTTTAATACACACGGTATACTCCGCGCAGGATTATTACCGCATCTCCCAGACCTTTCTGCAAAAACGCATCAGCGGCGGCATCCTAGTGGGCAACGAGAAGGACACCGCGCAGATTAAAAAGCTGATGCACACCGGCGTACCCATTGGCATTGTGGATTACGACGTTGCCGAGCTTCAGGGAGAACGGCAGCAAAGCGAAAACCTTGTGGTCATCAACTCGGATGATTACAACGCGGCGCGCGACGCGGTGCATCGCCTGTTTGCCCTTGGGCGCAGAAGGATCGGTGTGATGGTCGGCAGGGTTATGACCTATTCGGGCAGGCAGCGCTATCAGGGCTACCTAGATGCAATGCGCGAACTAAACCTGCCCATTGACGACGCGTTTGTACTGCACGGCGATTTTTTACAAACAACCGCGCGGGAACAGACCGTTCGGATGCTATCCTCGGGCAGGTTGCCGGACGCTATCGTTTCGGGCAATGACGACATGGCGATTGCCGTGATGGAGGTTTTGCGCGAGCACCATATCTCGGTGCCGGACGATATCTCTATCATCAGCTTTGACGACAGTCCGACGGCAGGGCTCGTTTCGCCCGCCTTGTCAACCTACCGCGTACCCCTGTATGAGATGGTTACCAGTGTTACCGGCAAGGTGATTGCGCATATTGAAGGTCGGGCTAGCGGCATTGAACACGAAACCGTTCCGCTTGAGTTTATCAAACGAGACAGCTGCACCCCGCAGTCGCTGGCTTAAAACAGATAATATAACGCGCTTACCCGTATGGTGCGTTGTATATACAGTGCTTTAGTGCACGAACAATGTAACCCGTATGTACCGTATCCAAGGCAAACAATTTTTAGGGGGTAATGTAATTGAAATTCGGTCACTTCGATGATGCGGCTAGGGAGTATGTAATCAGCTCGCCCCAAACACCCTATCCGTGGATCAACTACCTTGGCAGCGAGAACTTTTTCTCGCTTATTTCCAACACCGCAGGCGGATACAGCTTTTATATGGACGCGCGTTTACGCCGCATCACACGCTACCGTTACAACAATGTGCCGGTAGACATGGGCGGACGCTACTTCTATGTATACGATAACGGCGATTACTGGTCGCCCGGCTGGTCGCCCGTTAAGAAGGAGCTGGAGCACTACGAGTGCCGCCACGGTCTGGGCTATACGGTAATAACCGGTAAGCGCGGCGGCGTGTCGGTTTCTACCACCTTCTTCGTACCGCTGGGCTTTGCGGGCGAGGTGCAGAAGCTCGTGATGAAGAACGAGTCAAGTGCACCCAAGAAGCTTAAGCTGTTTTCCCTTGCCGAGTGGTGCCTGTGGGAAGCAAACGACGATATGACCAACTTCCAGCGCAACTTTAACACCGGAGAGGTGGAGATTGAGGGTTCTGCAATCTACCACAAAACCGAATATAAAGAGCGTCGCGACCACTACGCGTTTTACACGGTAAACACGCCCATCTCGGGGTTTGATAGTGACAGAGAAAGCTTCCTCGGGCTGTACAACGGCTTTGACGCGCCCCAGGTGGTAGCGGCAGGCACCCCCACCAACTCGGTGGCGGACGGCTGGTCGCCCATTGCGTCGCACTGCATCGAAATCGAGCTTGCCCCGGGCGAGAGCCGCGAGCTTGTTTTTGTACTCGGCTATGTCGAGAACGCGCAGGACGACAAATGGCAGGCAAAGGGTGTTATTAATAAGAAAAAGGCGCACGAGATGATGGCGCGCTTTGACACGACGGCAAAGGCAGACGAGGCGTTAAGAGCGCTTGCCGCGCATTGGGACGGGCTGCTTTCCCAGTACAGCGTTTCATCCCCGGATGAGAAGCTTGACCGCATGGTGAACATCTGGAACCAATACCAGTGCATGGTCACCTTTAATCTGTCGCGCAGCGCATCGTACTTCGAGTCGGGAATCGGGCGCGGCATGGGCTTCCGCGATTCCAACCAAGATATTCTCGGTTTTGTGCATCAGATACCCGCCCGCGCAAAGGAGCGTCTGCTTGACCTAGCCGCAACGCAGCTAGAAAACGGCGGCGCATATCATCAGTACCAGCCCCTGACCAAAAAGGGCAACGACGCGGTGGGCGGCAACTTCAACGACGACCCGCTGTGGCTTATCCTCGCCTGCGCCGCTTATATTAAAGAGACGGGCGACCTCGACGTACTCAACGTCATGGTGCCATATGAAAACGACGAGACCAAGGCACAGCCGATGCTCGACCACATCAAGCGCGCGTTCTACCATGTTGTAGACCGCCGCGGTCCCCACGGTCTGCCGCTGATTGGCCGCGCGGATTGGAACGACTGCTTAAACCTCAACTGCTTCTCGAGCACACCGGGCGAATCGTTCCAGACCTCCACCAGCAAGGATGGCAAGGTGGCGGAGTCGGTGATGATCGCCGCGATGTTCTGCTACATCGGTCCCGAATACGCAAGGATGTGCGAGCTGATGGGCAAGCCCGACGAGGCGAACAAGGCGCGCGGACACATCGATGAGATGAAGCGCATCATTATGGAGCACGGCTTTGACGGCGAGTGGTTCCTGCGCGCATACGACGATTTTGGTCACAAGCTGGGCAGCAAGGAAAACGAGGAAGGCAAGATATTCATCGAGCCGCAGGGCTTTGCCGTTATGGCAGGGCTTGGCATCGAGGACGGCAAGGCGGTTACAACGCTGGACTCCGTGAAGAAATACCTCGACACCAAGTACGGGCTGGTGCTCAACAACCCCGCATTTACCCGTTACTACATCGAGTACGGCGAGATCTCCACCTACCCTGCGGGCTATAAGGAGAACGCGGGCATCTTCTGCCACAACAACGCGTGGATTATCTGTGCCGAGGCGGTGCTTGGGCGCGGCGACCTTGCGTTTGAGTATTACTCCAAGATTGCTCCCGCATACACCGAGGAGTATAGCGACATCCACCGCACTGAGCCGTACGTGTATGCGCAGATGATAGCGGGCAAGGACGCAAAACGCCACGGCGAGGCGAAGAACTCATGGCTCACAGGCACCGCCGCATGGAACTTTGTAGCGGTAAGCCAGTTTATCCTCGGCGTTACCCCCGATTATGACGGACTAAAGATCGACCCGAGCATCCCCAAGGCATGGGACGGCTTTAAGATCACCCGCAGCTTCCGCGGCGCGGAGTACGATATTGAGGTCAAAAACCCTACTCACGTCAGCAAGGGCATTCGGTGCGTTGAGGTAGACGGCAAGCCCATCGAAGGCTGCATCCTGCCCGCCTTCGGCGACGGCGCAACCCACAAGGTCACCGTGGTGATGGGATAACAATCACAAATTAAACACAACAAAAAAGCGCTTGCTCTGGCTAGATGCCAAGGCAAGCGCTTTTTGTGATGATGTGAATCGAATATTTTGTGTTTTTTCATACTCTATTGATTATTAAAATTATCTACCTTAGATATAACGTAGAACAAGGAAGACAGCCCAAGAACAGTAACGCTGCTGCCGGCAATCAGACTTTTACTCCACTCGGGGAAAACACAAAAGCAACTAACGCAAAGCACAATATGCATAACGCCAGCAATCAAGAAAACTTGAAAGCCGAGTCGTTTCATATAGATAAAACTTTCCTTTGTGAACTCAATAAACGCAATATTAAAACCGTGATAGCTCTGGAGCGGATTCTTTTTATGAAAATCAACATAGTCGTTTGGTACAAATTTAAACGCCAAAGCTGCCGAGATAAAAACCAGCAAAGTAGTAATCAAGGCAAGAAAAGCATCTCTATCCACATCATCAGCCCTTTCCGTTAATAAGCTTTTAATCTGTGATCAATAAGGTAAATACGCTGTGTTTATAATCTATAATATTACAAATTAAGTAAGAAAACAATAGAGATACATATACAACAGGGTTTTCACGAGTAAAACATGCAGATTAAAAGCGCCTGCTCTGGCTCAGTGCCAAGGCAAGCACTTTTTAGGAAAGCCATGCGTACCTATTTTCGATTTGCATTGAGTTAGCCAAATTTCTGTGCTACCATTACAGTATACACATTCACTTCTGGCTGGATGGGGGAACACAAGATGGATTTAGTATTGATTGAGGAATTTTTGCAATAATCCCACTGCGTTATACTAAAAATCCCGTTACGTCACCTGTTGCTCGTGACGTAACGTAATGCCCTATACTTGGGGCAAGGAGGTGAATTCTATGTCAAACTACACGACTGGAGAAATGGCGAAATTGTGCAATGTTTCGGTGCGGACAGTTCAGTTTTACGACCAAAAAGGC
>JAEZVA010000062.1 GCA_023443315.1 Bacillota bacterium
AGATGGTGCTTACTCCCACTTACCACGTATACGACATGTTTCAGGTGCATCAGGATGCCATGCTGCTTGACTTTGCAATGGTTTCCGATGACTACATCTGTGACGGTGAAGAGCTGAAAAAGGTCAACGCATCGGTATCCAAAGACATCAATGGCAGGATCAATATCACACTTTGTAACATTGACCCCAACACGGATGCTCAGGTGACCTGCTCCATTGCGGATTTTAACGTAAAAGAGATTTCTGGCAAGGTGCTTGCCAATGATAGAATGCAGGCTTATAATGATTTTGATAGCCCAGAAACGGTAAAGCCAGAGGAATTTACGGCATTCACGGTTAACGAGAACGTTGTTTCCATAACACTGCCGTCGAAATCTGTGGTTTTGCTTACCATTAGCTCAGCTTGCTAAAACTTGCGACCTGTTTATTGACTATATGTTTACAGTGCGTTAAGTAAAACCGATAAGCAGTCCAAAAACTAGGGCACAAGCCGAGTTGCTCGGTTTGTGCCCTGATAATTTTACACGCTTATCATACAACCATTTAAATTGTCACAAATGAAATGGAGGACGAATATGAAGGTAGTAATCGCGATGGATTCATTTAAAGGCACCTATTCTTCCCTTGAGGTAGCAGAATTTATCAGTAAGGGAATCTATAAGGTGTATCCCGATGCGGATATTAATACCATTGCGGTGGCGGATGGAGGTGAAGGGACAACGAACGTGTTGGTGGATTCGTTGTGCGGCAGGATGGTGGAGCTGACGGTTCAAAATCCTGTGGGAAAACCGATTAAGGCCGCCTACGGTATTCTTCCCGATTCAACCGCAGTCATCGAGATGTCGGCAGCATCTGGTCTTACACTGCTCTCGCCACAGGAACGCAACCCGCTTATCACCTCTACCTATGGTGCCGGACAGATGATTATGGATGCCATCGAAAAGGGTTGCTCCAAAATCATTATCGGTCTTGGTGGCAGTGCGACCAACGACGGTGGTGTAGGCATGGCATCAGCCTTGGGTGTCCGATTTTTGGACAAAGCGGGCAACGACCTAGCCTCAGGGGGCGCGGCACTGAAACTGCTTGATCGCATTGATGTGAGCGGTCTTTCCCCAAAGGTGCGCAGCACGGAGTTCCTGGTTGCATGTGACGTCGAAAACCCACTTTGTGGGAGCAATGGAGCAAGCGCTGTCTTTGGTCCGCAAAAGGGCGCCGATAATGAAATGGTGCGTGAGCTGGATTGTTGCCTGCGACACTATGGGGATAAAATATTGCAGACGCTTTGCATACCTGTTGCCGAGGTCCTGGGAGCTGGGGCTGCCGGGGGCATGGGAGCCGGGTTGATTGCCTTTTGTAATGCCAAGCTCATCAAAGGAGTGGATCTCATCCTTGATTATCTTGGGTTTGACAGATGGGTACAGCAAGCGGATATAGTCATTACCGGCGAGGGGAGATTAGACTCGCAGACCATATACGGCAAAGTACCCGTTGGCGTTGCGAAGCGTGCGAAAAAATACGGCAAACCAGTCTATGCGATAGCCGGATTTTTGGGAGAAGGGGCGCAAGCGGTGTACGACCATGGGATTGATGCCGTGATTAGCGCCATCGTAGCACCGATGTCTCTCCGTGAAGCCATTCAAAAATCTCCACAGGCGATCGAAAACGCAGCGGAAAATCTAATGCGAATCATTCTGACCACCAGTAACACCAGAACGTAAACAGAAAAATCACCCTGTAACTATCATAGCCGTATACAGAAAGCCAGTGTGCTTTACATGCACAATATTGAGAGTGTGGAGACATCCGCACTCTTTTTTGGGGCTTGAATACAGGTGGTTATTCAGAGACTGAAATCTTAGGTTTTGAAACGACAGCTCCACAATTTTTACGCTAAGGTCTTTGCGGAGTAGGATTTACTCCTACTGAGATTTTGGATGGCGCTGTACCAGAGGGCAGGAGTTTTGCCATGACCACAAGCCTTTGATTGCCTGTATTCCCTGTGTCATACCGATAGGCACAGGTAGAGAGGGTAAGCAGGTTATCTTGCTTAGTGACGGGATTGCCGTCAAAAAGATGCTCATTTTTTAGCGCAACCGTTTGTGTAAACGCTTCAAAGCCTTGATCAGAGGGGGTGGGGTCAATATAATAGAAGTCCGTATCGGTGAAAAATACAGCAAACACCTCAAACACCAATTCCTCCTCACCAACGGTTAGAAAGTTATTAGGGTTTGCTTGTACAAATGCGAAATCCAAATACTTAAAAAGCTGGGTAAACCGCTTGCCATCTGGGTTCTCAGAACTTTCAGAATGTCCGTAAATCACTGTATTCTGCTTTAGGCTGTTTCTGTCAATTAGCACGCTGTAATAGTCTGCAAAGTAGCATCCCCACATGTCGTACTTGCCATTTTCATTTTTTCTTAAATAGTCCTCGTTGTTAGCGGTCTGCATAACAGGATGATCAATATCTGTGCCAAGAATATGCAGCCAGGCTACGGTGTCTGGGTTGTCTTTCTTTGCCAAAGCAAGCGGTGATAGATCTTCTTGAATGGAAGAGACCCTTGAATTGTTTTGGCTAACGCTAGTGCTTTCCGCACCTCGCAGGCTTTCTGGAATTTCCACCACGATTGTATCTTCAGATTCTCCTCCCGCAGTGCTGCCTCACGAAGGTTTTTACGCAGGGAGAGAAACATCGACAGATAAACCAACAGCCCAAGCCCCACTAACAGCAGGAGCGGGACAACATTCGTCCTCATCGCTTGCTCCACATCGCCACCAGAAACGAAATACCATGCGAAGTTTGTGAAAAGCCCGACCGACACAAACAGGTAGACGCTCCAATGCTCCGTCGCCTGACGATAAAGGGGACGCAGTCGTTTGTGCAGCAGCAAAATAGCAGCAACAAAGATGACCGCCCGCAATGCAGTAAGGGCGTAGTAGGGATATTGGAAGAAGCCGCAGAGATAATAACTCACAAGCACTGCAACAACATAGATGTTCATGGCCGTGAAACAGTTGAATAGCCATTGCATCAGCGTTTCTCGAAACAGTGGCTTTGTCACTGCGCCCACAAGGATGAAAAACACCATGTCCAGCACCGCCAGCGTGGTATAGTCGCCCTTTAAATAGAAAAAAGCATTAATTCCAAAGTCAATGACCACAATTGTGGAAAAGATTAGCCATAGTGTTCGCTTTTGACATTTTGGCTGTGCCAGCGTAAAAAGCAGTGTAACCAGCAAAGCGTTGGTGACAAGGGAACGCACAATATCATAAAGCTGCATATTATCACATCTCCCCGAGCCGATAGCTCATATAGGTATTGCGCACCGCCACAAACTGCTTGCCCGACACCGGAGCAAAAGCACCACCTTTGAGGGTAAAGCCCTCTTTGTTCAGTCGTTCCACAAAGCTCATGTTAACCACAAAGGAAACATGGGGCTGAATAAACCGCTTATCCCGGAGCAACGGGGCGATATACTCTGAAAATCTGCCCTGAAGGGTAGTGGTTTCGACACGCTCGCCACACATTAGGGTATAAATCACAGCATGGCGTATGTATTCACAGCAGACAATATCATCAGCAGAAAGCGTTCGTACACCTGCCTTTGTCTTGACCGTTACAAAAATCTCCTCACCATAATTCACCTTCCCTGCAGCTAAATCCAGTGCGGAAAAGAGTGCCGACTTATCCACGGGTTTGAGCAGATAGTGCAGTGGATTGACTGCGTAGGCGTCCAGTGCAAAGCTCGGCTCGGTGGTGATGTAGATGATCTGCGCATCGGTGCTCATACAGCGAATTTCTCGCCCTAATTCTAACCCACTTACCATTGGCATGACCATGTCCAACAGAAAGATATGGAAAATCTCGTTCTCACAAGCCGTCAGGAGTTCATCAGGGTGGGAGAATCCTTGCACCTTGGCAGACAAACTGCGCAGGCATAGATATTCGTTTGTAAGCTGTGTAATGCGGTTCAGTTCTATGCCCATGTCGTCACAGATGGCGATTTTAAGCATGGGCTTCACCTCAATTCGTCAAAATGTAGGTATTAATTCTACTATACCTTGGCACATCTTGTCTATTGCAATCTCTTTATGCCAAAGCAAAAAAGCAATCGCACCCAAGAATAACCTTAGCGTGCGATTGATTTTTCCGTATTCAGTTTGCCTTGACCCCCTGGTTCACAAGTTGTCTTTATGACTACTGGTAAAACCTCTAAAACCCAATCAATTTCTTTTAAAAGCATATAGTGCTTATTTAATTGCGCATCAGCAGTAGACAATCATATTAGTAAAGAAATTGTAAGTAGCCGCGTAAATAATTACAAAGGGGCTGTAGCAACGATTGATTGCTACAGCCCCTTTGCGTTTGTTCTATCTCTTTTCGGCCTTTACAGGATGACGAGCCACGCTGTTACGCCGTAATGTCCAGTAAGGAGCCCGCAGATGCGGAGCTCAAAAACTTGGAATAGCCGGAAATCGCGGAGGAGGCATCGGGGGAAAACAGCTCGTTTGCCTGCTCTTTTGCGATGCTAAGTTGTGTGCCGAGGAGCCCGTACAGCGGCGACATGCCGGTACTGCCCGAGAGCAGCCTGGTGGCACCGCCTGAAGAAACGGCGGTCTTGAGTGCATCATAATGGTCAAGCCCGCTTGCGGAAAAACCGTTCTTTACAAAGGTGTCGACATTTCGCAGGGTTGCAAAGTTTGTGGTTTTTGCACTCGCCACCACGCCAAGAGAGCCCGAAAGATTCTTTACGTTATAGTTCTTCCTTGCATAGGCGGCAGTATCAACCGAGCCGAGTGACGCATTGGTATAAGCATCGTAATACTGGGTTGCCAGTCTTAATACCGTCATGTTCGACACCTCCTTTTTATATAACTAAGCATATCCTATTTCGGCAAATAAAACAAGAAGTTTAGTCCCCTTCACCCTTCTATCCTTAATAAAGCAACATATTTATGTCGTTTTAGAATAAACTATATTTCCAATTGCCGTTTGCTCAGTATGTGTGAATGTACTATTTACGTGAATGACCGCATGGTGTATTATGAAAGTTAACAGCAAAACAAGCAGCATTTTGCATTATATGTTTGTGTTTTCCATAATGGCACCATTTTAGATGGTAATGCTTACGATGCTGTCCGGTATCTGCGCGGCGGATGCGGCTTCAAAGGCATGGGCGCTATAATGGCGATGCTGGCAGTTACCATTATTCCGATTATCATCCCTTACCTAATCCGTCAAAAGTACATTGTCAAGGGCGTGACCGCAGGTGCGGTAAAAGGGGCAACCCCCTTCGACCGGCATATTGCCGCAGCATATAGCATGGGAGGGCTTTACTATTCGTTCCAGTGGCATTTTAATGCACATCTCTAGCTTGCCATCGCCCTACGGCATTGGCACGTTTGGGAAAGCGGCAACCGATTTTGTGGATTTTTTAGCCGATTCCGGGCAAAGCTATTGGCAGATACTCCCCATTGGTCCGACGGGCTACGGTGATTCGCCGTACCAGTCGTTTTCCACCTTTGCGGGAAACCCTTATTTTATCGACCTTGACCTGCTGTGCGACGAGGGGCTGCTAAGCAAAAAGGAGTTCACCACGCTCGATTGGGGAAGCGACCCCGCCCGTGTGGATTACGGTAAGGTGTATGAGAACCGGTTTCGTGTTCTACGCGCCGCCTACGAGCGGAGGGATAACGCACACACGCAGGATTTTTGCCAGTTTACCGCCAAGAATGCGTGTTGGCTTGAGGACTATGCGCTGTACATGGCGTTAAAATTCCATTTTGGCGGCAAGCCGTGGTCCGAGTGGGAGAACGACATCCGCCTGCGCAAGCCGGGCGCGCTTTGCAGGTACTCAAGTTTATTGCACAACGACATCGACTTTTGGCGGTTTGTCCAGTACCTATTCTTTACCCAATGGGATCAGCTCAAGTGCTATGCAAACCAAAAGGGCATATCCATTATCGGCGATATCCCGATATACGTCGCATATGACAGCGCGGATGTTTGGGCAAACCCGTCACTGTATGTGCTGGATGAAAACCTGCTGCCCACTGTGGTTGCGGGGTGTCCGCCCGATGCCTTCAGCGAAACGGGGCAGCTTTGGGGCAACCCCATTTATCGGTGGGATGAGATGAAAAAGGATGGCTACGCTTGGTGGATGCAACGCCTTGATAGCGCAACGACCATTGCCGACGTGGTGCGCATCGATCATTTCAGGGGGTTTGACAGCTACTACGAAATCCCCGCCGCGGATAAAACCGCCGAAAATGGGGTTTGGCGGCAGGGCCCTGGGTTTGACTTCTTTCAAACCCTGCGCAAAACCCTAGGAAAAAGGAACATCATCGCCGAGGATCTCGGGCTTTTGACCGATTCGGTTCGCAAGCTGCTAAAAAAGGTCGGTTACCCCGGCATGAAGGTGCTACAGTTTGCGTTTAATTCGATGGAAGAAAGCGACTATCTGCCCCACAACTACGAAAAAAATTGTGTGGTGTATACCGGCACACATGACAACGACACGGTATGCGGTTGGTTTTTAAAAGCCCCCCGCGCCGATGTGCGCTTTTGCAAGCGATATCTTGGCATACGCAGAAACGACCCCCGCGGCATGAGCTTCATCCGCGCTGCATGGGCAAGCGTGGCAGACATCGCCATTGCCCCAATGCAGGACTTTTTAGAGCTTGACGGTGAGGCGCGCATGAATACGCCCTCTACCCTGGGCGACAATTGGCAGTGGCGCGCGCTGCCAAACAGGTTCACTAGTGGTCTTGCGAGAGACATCCTTGCTTTGACCAAGCTTTACGGAAGGTGGTGCCAGCAATGATAACACAAAACACTGTACTTTTAGAGCTATTTGACGCACACATAAAGGCAGAACAATCCTGCGGCGATGCAACGCCTTCGGTCTATCGGATACACAACGCGCTTGCAAAGGCGGTTATGTCCCACATTGCGGATGACTGGCACAAAAGCAAGCTCGCCCACGAAAGCGGCAAGCGCGCATGTTACCTTTCGGCGGAATTTTTGGTCGGGCGCGCCGTTTACAACAATCTACTCTGCCTTGGGCTAACCGAGGACGCCGACCGCATACTTCGTCAATACGGCGCATGCCTTGCCGACCTTGAGGAGATTGAGGACGCAGCACTGGGCAATGGCGGGCTGGGCAGGCTTGCCGCCTGCTTTTTGGATAGTGCCGCCACCCACAACCTGCCGCTTGCCGGCTATGGCATCCGTTACCGTTATGGGCTGTTTAAACAGCGGTTTGTAGACGGCATGCAGCACGAAGAAGCGGACGACTGGACGCGCCACGGCGATCCATGGTCGGTGCGTCGGGAGGAGGATGCAGTATCCGTCGCCTTTGCCGACCAGACCGTGCGCGCCGTTCCCTATGATATGCCGATACTCGGTTACGGCACAAGCAATGTAGGAACCCTGCGCCTTTGGCAGGCAGAGCCGCTCGAACGCTTTGACTTTGCGCTGTTTAACGCCCAACGCTATGACGAGGCGTCGCGCTCCAAAAACCGCGCGGAGGATATCTCCCGCGTGCTTTACCCAAACGATGACACGCTCGCGGGCAAGCGGCTGCGCCTTAAGCAGGAATACTTTTTCAGCAGTGCGTCGATTGCCGACCTAATGAGAACCCATAAACGGCTACACGGCGACGATTGGTCCCGCTTTGCCGAGCTTTATGCGGTGCAGCTCAACGACACCCATCCCGTGCTTGCCATCCCCGAGCTGGTGCGCCGATTGATGGATATGGAGGAGCTGTCGTTTGACGACGCGTTTGCCGTCGCACAGAGCGTATTCCACTATACCAACCACACCATCATGGCGGAGGCACTGGAAAAGTGGAGTGCCGCGCTGGTGCGCTCGGTGCTACCGCGCGTGTATCAGGTGATTCGTTTAATCGACCGCCGCTTAAAGAAGGATTTCGCCAAGCGAGGCATGGAGAAGGAACAGGTTCGTAGCATGGCGGTTGTGGATGGTAACACCATTCACATGGCGCGACTGGCGGTCTACGCGTCCGCCCACACCAACGGCGTTGCCCAGATTCACACGCAGCTGTTGACACAGCGTGAGATGGCTGATTGGTACGCCATATTCCCCGAACGCTTTCAGAACAAAACCAACGGCATTACCCAGCGGCGATGGCTTGCGCTATGTAACCCCGCACTTGCAAAGCTGATTACCGAAATACTCGGCAGCGATCGCTGGATTACCGACCTTTCCGCACTCAAGGAGTTGGAGCGGTTTGCCGAGGATGAGCAGGTGCTCCGCCGCTTTATCGACATTAAGCAGGAGAACAAGCGTCGTCTTGCGGAGCACATCCGCCGGTATGAGGGGGTTGACCTTAACCCCGACGCGATCTTTGACATTCAGATTAAGCGCCTGCACGAGTATAAGCGGCAGCTGCTAAATGCGCTTGCGATTTTGGACATCTACTACGGCATCCTCGATGGGCGCATCACCGATTTTCACCCCACCGTCTTCCTGTTTGGTGCCAAAGCAGCGCCCGGCTACAAGCGGGCAAAGGCAATCATCAAGTTCATTAACGTGATTGCACGCGTCATCAACGGTGATGAACGGTTGAACGGGCGGATGAAGGTGGTGTTTGTGCACAACTACAACGTGTCCTACGCCGAAAAGCTGGTTTGTGCGGCGGACATCTCCGAGCAGATATCCACCGCAGGCACCGAGGCATCGGGCACCGGCAACATGAAGTTTATGCTAAACGGCACCGTGACCCTTGGCACCTACGACGGCGCAAATGTGGAGATTGTGCGCGAGGCAGGCGAGCAAAACAACTTCATCTTTGGTAGGCGCGTAGAGGAGCTCGCACAGATGAAGGATAGCTATGACCCGATGGCGTTGTACAACGAAAACACACGTATCCGACGCGTGATGGACACCTTAGTTGACGGCACGTTTGACGATGGCGGTACGGGCGGCTTTGCGGAGCTGCACGACGCACTGCTAAAGGGTGCGAGCTGGCACAAGCCCGACCACTATTATCTGCTTGAGGACTTTACAAGCTACGTGGACACGCGGCTTGCCGCAAATAGCAGGTATCAGGACACCCTTGCCTTTGCCAAGATGTCTTGGCTTAACCTATGTAACGCTGGGATGTTTAGCTCCGACCGCACCATCGCGGACTACGCACAGAACATCTGGGGCATTGCACCCGTTTCCGTTTAATTACAAAATGCCAATCCCCCTGCAAAGCTCATTTGCAGGGGGATTGTATAGTATTATAATAAAAAACCAAGCTAGTATAACTCGTATTATTATTTGCGTAAAAGCCATACTAGCATAATGAAAAATGGTCAAAACACGCGCGAAATATGCAAAATAGATGTTGACACAGGGGCGCAAAGTAAGTATAATATAAAGCGTCGCACAAATGCTGCGGAATTGTGTAACGGTAGCACGACAGACTCTGACTCTGTTTGTCTGGGTTCGAATCCTAGTTCCGCAACCAAAAGAATATTATTTTACGAAAAGCCTATCGATTGATAGGCTTTTCGTGTTGTAAAATAGAATTTGTTTGTAATGAAAGTGCAGATAATTGGCCTTGCGGTTAGGCGATATGGATAACCGCAAGAGACATGCTGCTATGCAACTACGCGGTCACTATACCTTTTTATCATCCTGCTTTTGCTCCAAATATTCGTCAAAGGTAAGGCGATAGTCACGCAATCCGTCATCGGTTAGTTCAATAATTCGATTGGCAATCGTCTGTATAAACTGGCGGTCATGAGAGGAGAAAAGCATGCTACCAGAGTAATCAGCCAGACCGTTGTTTAACGCCGTGATCGACTCGAGGTCAAGGTGGTTGGTTGGCTGGTCAAGCAAAAGCACATTGGCACCCGTAAGCATCATGCGCGACAGCATGCAGCGAACCTTTTCGCCTCCAGAAAGTACGTTTGCCGGCTTGTAAACATCGTCGCCTGAAAAAAGCATACGACCAAGAAACTGCCGTAGATAGCTTTCGTGCTGATCATCCGAGTATTGCGCGAGCCAGTCGATTAGCCTCATGTTGTTATTCTCAAAAAAGGCCGTGTTGTCCCGCGGGAAGTATGCCTGCGATGTGCTTACGCCCCATTTAAAGCTGCCACTGTCGGGGGTAGTCTCCTCCATCAGAATACGGAACAACGCCGTGATTGCGAGCTCATTGCCCACAAAGGCGATCTTGTCCCCCTTGTCCATAATAAAGGAGATATCCTTAAACAAAACCACACCATCCACCGTTTTAGAGAGACCCTCAACGGCAAGGATATCCTTGCCGGCCTCTCGATCTGGCTTAAAGCCAACCCAAGGGTACCTGCGCGAGGAAGCCGGCATCTCTTCAAGCGTAAGGTTATCCAGCAGCTTCCTGCGTGAGGTCGCCTGCTTGGCCTTTGATTTGTTGGCTGAGAACCGTGCAATAAACGCCTGCAGCTCCTTGGCTTTTTCCTCCGCCTTGCGATTTTGATCCTTGAGCATCTGCTGAATCAGGCGGCTAGAATCGTACCAGAAGTCGTAGTTGCCTACATACATCTTAATCTTTGCGTAATCAATATCCACGATATGGGTACACACCGTATTTAGGAAATGCCGGTCATGCGAAACAATGATAACGGTTCCGGGGTAATCCATCAAAAAGTTTTCAAGCCATGTGATGTATTGATAGTCCAGATTATTGGTAGGCTCGTCAAGCATAATCAGGTCGGGCTTGCCAAACAGCGCTTGCGCCAACAACACCTTTACCTTTTCACGTCCCGTCAGCTCGCTCATCAGCATTGTCGAATAGCTTGTTGGTATTCCAAGCCCTTGCAAAATCTTTGCAGCGTCTGCTTCCGCTTCCCAGCCGCCCAGCTCCGCAAACTCCTCTTCGAGCTCCGATGCAAGCACGCCGTCCTCTTCGCTGAAATCTTCCTTGGAGTAGAGCGTATCCTTTTGCTGCATAATCTCGTACAGCCGTGCATTGCCCATCAGCACTGCCATAATAACCTGGCAATGGTCGTACTGGTTTTGATCCTGCCGCAGTACCGACATCCGAACCTTCTCATCTATATGAATCTCGCCGCTTGTCGGTTCCAGCTCTCCCGAAAGAATCCGCAGAAACGTCGACTTTCCGGCTCCGTTCGCGCCAATGATTCCATAGCAGTTGCCGGGGGTAAATGTCAAATTGACATTGGAAAATAGCTTGCTTGCGCCAAAGTGTAGGCTTACGTTGTCTACGATTAACATGATTTCGTTCATTCCCTCTGTTTGTTTTTGTAGCTATGCGTAACTATCCTGACTATTTTAACATGATGGGATGAGGATTAACAACCTAATCCCACACAAGTATTTGCTAGGATGGTAGAGTATGATATTATAAAGCAAAAAATCCTATCGTATGATAGGATTTTTTGTGTCACAATGTTTGGTGCGGATAACAGGACTTGAACCTGCACAGTATTGCTACCACTAGAACCTGAATCTAGCGCGTCTGCCAATTCCGCCATATCCGCGTATGC
>JAEZVA010000101.1 GCA_023443315.1 Bacillota bacterium
AATCTGTGCAATGGACGGCGCGCCTGCAATAATCATGTATATGGTAATACCGGCCACGGCAATCACAGCGGTAATTCCGCACACAAAGAACAGGATGTTCATGATGCGCTCCGCCGCGTTTTTTGCCACTGACCTGCGTGTTGCTTTTACACCTAATGCCACATGGTTCTTAGACAAATCGGTTGCCCCTTTCACCGTTTTTTGTTTATTAGTTGATGTCGGTCAGGTTTTTAACTGCTGCCCCAACTAGTAGACCGTTGTAGCCGGACAGCACGGATTGGGCGAAGCACTGCTTCGCCCAATCCGCCCCGAAAAGAGTGGTTGTAGTTTGTGATTTATTAACCGACTACAAGTCCTAGGCTTTTTGCAATCTCTTTGCCCTGCTCGCCCATTGCGAAATCGAGGAATGCCTGCGCCTCGGCACTGAGAGCCTTGGATTTATTGGTCGCCATTACGAAGGGGCGCGAAAGCTTGTAGCTTCCTGCAATGATGTTCTCGCCAGTAGCCTCTACGCCGTCAAGCTTTACTGCCTTGATGGTGTCGTCTACCGCTTCTAGAGATACATAGCCGATTGCATCGGGGGTGGATGACACGAGGGACTTTACCGCGCCGGTGGAGGGGATCTCCTGCGCGTACGAGGGGGTCTCAATCTTAAGCACCGACTGGAACGCCTCGCGGGTACCTGAGGCCTCGTCGCGTCCGATTACAACGATGGGAGCGTTTGCGCCGCCAACCTCGCTCCAGTTCTTAATCTCGCCGGAGAAGATCTTTACAACCTGCTCGCTGGTAAGCTCCTCTACCGCGTTTGCGCTGTTTAAGATAACCGCAACGCCGTCGATTGCCACTACGTGAGCCTCAAGGTTTGCCGCTTCTTCGTCCTTTAAGCTGCGTGAAGCATTGCCGATATCCACCGTGCCGTCTGCCGCTGCAGTCATACCCTGACCCGATCCGGGATACTGACACTCTACTGTTACGTCGGGCTCAACCTCTTTGAATGCCTCGATGAACGCTTCCATCAGTTCCTGCATGGAAGAGGACCCAGTGAGGGATACCGTGCCGGACAGTGCGGGGGCGGCTTCAGATTCGGGAGCCGCTTCGCTACTGGGAGTGGGCTGAGCAGAGGGTGCCACAGGGGCCTCGGTTGTGCAGCCAGCAAACATTGCTACTGCAAGCATAAGTACCAGTACAACAGATAAAACCTTCTTCATAAACAATTCTCCTTTTCCTTCATGCTCTAAACACATGACCGCAACCTATTCATTTGCGTTTTCTTGACTGTTTATACTATAGCAAACCAAAACTGACAGCATAAGCACGTCGGGGTAAAACCTATGTATGCACTCTGTAAAGTCGTGTAAAGAGATTGTAAAGCCAAAACACGGGTATTAACGCGGCAGACTGCGGTTACTCCATAATAAAAGGCATTCCCCCTTGCAAAACGCAAAGGGGAATGCCACAGATTCTTGCTTTGTACTGAAAAGGACGCTCTGTACTACATACCGCACCGCGAGGTGCACGACGCACAGTCGGAGGGCGTGCAGGATTGCGTGCCCTCCCGCATAAAGGGCAGTGAGCTTGCCTTGGCAAGGCTAAGGGCAAAGCGATGGGACGTTTCATCCGCGATTGTGACAAACCCACCCTCAAACGTAATATTGAGCGGGATGGTCGCTACCCCCTCTCCGTCTGGAAGCGGACGGCGCACGGGGGCAAACACCGACATCCTGCCGTTTTCGTCAATGACGGCTATCTTATCCGACGAGCTGACTAGCCCTAAAAGCGCACCGTCCTCGGTAAAGCGAAGCGAGTTTTGGTCGGCATGAATGCCTGTGGCGTTGCAGTCAAACGCCGCAAGCGGACCGATGTCGGTCATCACCACCACCGGCTGCGCTGGCTCTACCGATTTAAGTACGCCGCTTTCGTACAAGGAAAATCCCGTCTTCACCTCTACTTCGCCGATTGGGGTAGACAGGGACACCGTTTCACCCGGAAACAGGGTAAGACTTTTAAGCGCGCCGCTCTGATAAAAGTGCAGGCAGACAATCTTTGCGCAAAAGGCGCCGAACGAAAACTCAAACTGAAACGGCACCGCAAGCTTTGCCTCATCCTCCTCCGACCAGTAGCCGCTCAGCTTCCCGTTCAGCGGAAAAACGCGGTTTACCTCGCCGCCCTCATACAATGTAACTAGCTCGGCGGGAAACTCGCCCATCGGCGTCATTACCTCGAGAACATCCTCCAGCAGCACCGATTTTAGTGCCCCCGAGCAAAAAAAGGACGCACTTTTCGCGTATTTTCTGCGCACATGCTCTTCCCCGTACTGGGGTACCAGCTCCCCTACCGGCAGTGACAGTGTGTTTCTCTCCCCCAGCACACAATCCTTTAACGAGCCGTCCTCGTAGTATGCAGCGGACACCACCCCCTGCAATACGCCGTACCGTGTCGCAATGCTTGTCATAACAGTAAGCCTCCTTCTTAATACCTAACCCGATTCATCTATCCCCTTTTAGCCCTTGCAGGTTTTTGCTATTTCGGCACGCACAACCCCGTTTTCCTCCGTTGCGCTAACAGAAAGGTCACTTCTTTGTTCAATCCACGGCGGTAGATGTGAACAGAACAAGGTAAGAGCGACAAACGGCGTTGTGTCAAAAAAGCTCATCAGTGCCTTTTTTGATGAAACCTCGGGATGCGCACGCTGCACAGCGATAAGATCAAACACATACACCCCGTCTTCCCCGGTCTGTCGGGGGGCAGTCTCTACTTCAACGGGCTGTTGCTCGATTGGCTTAGAATCTCTCACATCCTGCGCGATACCGTCAAGCACCTCGCGGGAAAGCGACGTAATCTCAAAAACCGAAAACCCCGCCCGGTCAAGGCTATGATACGCGATGCCCGTTGCCGCTTTTGCGGCTACCACCCTGCATTCCCCTAGCTTCGCAACCAGCTCCTTCACCTTATCCCGCAGGGTGGGCGGCGCATCGCCCTGATTTGGCGTATACAGGTACTCCCGGCACATCTGCCAGCCCTGCAGTGTGTTTTCATACAGCTGAACATTACATGGTTTATTAAGGTCGCAGGGTTTGCCCTCCTTATCGGTTGCCACGGCAATCAGCTTACACATCGTAACATCCATCCTTTCCGCAAGCGCACAACACAAAGGGGCATACCGATACTGTTCGTACCGATATGCCCCTTTGCATGCTACATGGTATACTTAATTATATCTCAGTATAGCCGTTTTGTTTCCTCCGTCAAGAGCAGGAGTAAAAAAATGTCTAAACTGCACAGTTCTTAATTCTGGAAATGGTCATCATTTTACAATCCAGTGTATTGTGAAGAGGAGGAGAATCCATTATACTTATGGCATAGCAAACGCAAACCGAAATCGAATAGTATTCTTGGCATTGGGACAAAGGGGTCTTAGGCATGCGAATCATCTTCGCGCGCTTAAGACCCTTTTTTGTCCCTTTATTTATGAAACGGAGGTATGGTATATGAGACAGGTAGCTATCTACGGAAAAGGCGGTATCGGCAAATCCACCACCACACAGAATCTGACGGCGGGCTTAGGGGAAAAGGGCAAGAAGATTATGATCGTCGGTTGCGACCCCAAAGCGGATTCCACACGACTTGTACTAGGCGGTCTTGCACAGCAGACGGTGCTTGACACCCTGCGCGAGGAAGGCGAAGACATCGATCTTGACTTTGTACTCAAGTCTGGTTACGCGGGTATCCGCTGCGTAGAATCGGGCGGACCCGAGCCGGGCGTCGGCTGCGCGGGGCGTGGTATTATTACCTCTATCAGTCTGCTCGAGCGTCTGGGGGCATATACCGAGGATCTGGACTACGTATTTTACGACGTACTGGGCGACGTTGTGTGCGGCGGTTTTGCAATGCCCATCCGCGAAGGCAAGGCGAGGGAGATCTACATTGTTGCCTCGGGTGAGATGATGGCGCTATATGCCGCCAACAACATCTCAAAGGGTATACAAAAATACGCCAACACCGGCGGTGTACGTCTGGGCGGCATTATCTGCAACAGCCGCAAGGTAGACGGCGAGGCGGAACTGGTTGACGCGTTTGCCAAGGAGCTCGGCTCGCAGATGATTCACTTCGTACCCCGCGACAACATGGTGCAGCGCGCGGAGATTAACAAGAAGACGGTTATTGATTTTGACCCCACCTGCAACCAGGCGGACGAATACCGCGCCCTTTCGTCAAAGATTGACGGAAACGACATGTTTGTAATTCCCAAGCCCTTAAAGCAGGATCGTTTGGAAGAGATTTTGATGGAACACGGCATTATGGACATCTAATGATGACTATGTAATCACCCATTTGAAAGGAGTATTGTTATGCTGCTGATTAGAGCGATTATCCGCCCAGAAAAAACCGGCGTCGTGTTATCCGAGCTGCTTGCGGCGGGCTTTCCCGCCGTCACCAAGATGGATGTATACGGACGCGGCAAGCAAAAGGGCATTACCGTGGGCGAGGTACATTACGACGAGATTCCCAAGGAGATGCTGCTTGTCGTAGTAAAGGACGAGGACAAGGACGATGCCGTACGGGTTATCCTGCGCAGTGCGCGCACCGGCGCAAACGGTACGTTTGGCGACGGCAGAATCTTTATTAGCCCTGTGGAGGACGCGTACACCATAAGCACAGGCAAGCAGGGTCTATAAGAAAGGGAGGGGGAACAAGACTGTGAAAGAGGTCATGGCCTTTATACGGCTTAATATGGTCAACCCAACCAAGGAGGCACTTGCCAAAGAGGGCTTTCCGTCCTTTTCGTGCAGAAAGTGCTTGGGGCGAGGCAAAAAGAGCATCGACCCCACCGTGGTGCAGGCGGTGCTTGATGCGGGAGAGCTGCCCGTGTCTTCGGTCGGGGAGCATTTTACCGAGCTGACCAGGCTGATACCAAAGCGCTTCTTTACGCTGATTGTAAACGACGATGAGGTGGCGCTTGCGGTAAAGACGATTATCAAGGTAAACCAAACGGGCAACCCCGGTGACGGCAAGATATTTATTCTGCCCATTGCCGAGACGTATAAGATTAGAACCGGCGAGCGCTTTGTCGGAGTAATGGAATAGCCCCGAGTTTGGCTGCGCCATCAATTGTACTAACGCGCGGACGGCTGCGCGACGCAGGCAAGGCCTGCGGGATAATTTCTGTAAAAGGAGGCGAACGCTTTGGACGCAAAGACCCGAATATTAGAAAAGTACAGTGCAAGGGTGTATAAAAACCGCAAAGAGCACGTCATCACTGTCCAGGATGCGCCAAGCTCACAAAACATACAGGCCAACACCCGTGCCATACCCGGTATTCTGACCAACCGTGGCTGCTGCTACGCAGGCTGCAAGGGCGTGGTGCTTGCCCCGCTCAAGGATGTTGCGGTCATTACGCACGGTCCCATCGGGTGCGGGTTTTACACCTGGGGCACCAGGCGGCATAAGGGCAGAGTGGAGGACGGCAGAAACTTTTTGGAGTACTGCCTATCTACCGACATGCAGGAGCCGGACATCGTGTTCGGCGGCGAAAAAAAGCTAAAGCAGGCCATCGTAGAGGCAGTTGAGATATTCTCCCCAAAATGCGTGATGATCTGTTCCACCTGTCCGGTCGGTCTCATAGGCGACGACATCCACGCGGTGGCGGCATGGGCGGAGCAAGAGTTTGGCATCAAGTGCATCGCTTACAGCTGCGAGGGCTATAAGGGCGTAAGCCAGTCGGGCGGACACCACATCGCAAACAACGGTCTGATGCGGCGTGTCATCGGCACCGGCGACGCGGCACCCAGCAAGAGATACGCGGTTAATATCTTAGGCGAGTACAACATCGGCGGCGACGGTTGGGAGACCTCCCGTATTCTGAAGCGGATCGGCTATGACATCGTGTCGGTGTTTACGGGGGACGGCAGCTACGAGGAGCTTACCAACGCACACACGGCAAACCTAAACCTCGTGCAGTGCCACCGCTCTATCAACTACATCGCGGAGATGATGAAGACCAAATACAACATCGACTGGATTAAGGTGAACTTCATCGGCGTGGGCGCAACCATCAAAAGCCTGCGCGACATGGCAGCCTTCTTCGGCGATCAAGAACTGATTGACCGCACCGAGGCGGTGATTCAGGATGAGCTGGCCGAGATATTTGAGGATGTTGAGTATTACAAGGGCAAGCTCAAGGGCAAGACCGCCGGAATTTTCGTGGGCGGCTCGCGTTCTCACCACTACCAGAACCTGCTTGCAGACTTTGGTGTGGAAACGGTGATTGCAGGCTACGAGTTCGCACACCGCGACGACTACGAGGGACGCGATGTAATCCCCGACATCAAGGAGGACGCGGACAGCAAGAACATTGAGCAGATTACCGTCACCGCCGACTCCGAAAAGTACCATGTGTTTCTTTCGGATGAGCAGCTGGAAAAGCTCAAGGGGCAGATTCCGATTGAACAGTACAGCGGTATGATTCGAGAGATGAAAAACGGGGCTGTGGTGGTGGATGATTTTAACCATTACGAAACCGAGGAGCTTTTGCGTTATCTGAAGCCCGACCTGTTCTTCTCAGGCATCAAGGATAAATACATCCTGCAAAAATCGGGCGTTGTCTCCCGTCAGATGCACTCGTACGACTACAGTGGTCCGTATGCGGGCTTCCGTGGCGCCGTGAACTTTGCAAAAGACGTCGCCATGAGCCTGTACGCGCCGGCATGGGGCTTTATTACCCCTCCGTGGAAAAACACCCCCACCCTGACGGGTTCTTTGACAGGAGGCAAATAGCGTGAATAATACAATGCTTTTACGTCTCGGTTTTGCACCGCTTTGCACAGTTATAAATTATCTTGGTGATTTGCCCCTATGGCAGAAAGCCGGAAAGGCAGGACGATAACCATGCTTTCAATGACCCCAAAACAGGTTTCGGAGCGCAAGGCACTTCGAATTAACCCGTGCAAGACCTGCCAGCCGGTGGGCGCACTGTACGCCGCGCTGGGTGTACATAAGTGCATGCCGCACAGCCACGGCTCGCAGGGCTGCGTATCCTTTCACCGAATGTACCTGACCCGCCATTTTAAAGAGCCGGCAATCGCGGCGTCCAGCTCGTTTACCGAGGGTGCGTCTGTGTTCGGCGGTGGCTCCAACCTAAAGACCGCGGTCAAGAACATCTTCGACATCTATGACCCCGACGTCATCGCGGTACACACCACCTGCTTAAGCGAAACCATCGGCGACGATTTAAACTCGTTTATTCAGGATCTTACCATCCCCGAGGGAAAGCTGGTGGTGCATACAAACACCCCGAGCTACGTGGGTTCGCACATCAACGGCTTTTATAATATGATGTGCGGGTTTATCCGCTACCTTTCCAAAAGTACGGGCGTGAAAAACGGCAAAGCGGCCATCTTCCCCGGCTTTGTGAACCCCGGCGACATGCGCGAGATTAAGCGACTGACCGAGCTGATGAAAACGCCCTACATCATGTTCCCGGACACCAGCGGTGTGATGGACTCCCCGATGACCGGACGCTACGAGATGTACCCGAAGGGCGGCACCACCCTGCC
>JAEZVA010000054.1 GCA_023443315.1 Bacillota bacterium
CCTGCCGCTTGAAAACAGGGACTGTTTTCAAGTTTATTGACTATACAACGCGCCTAATTGAAAACAATACATACAATACAGAAAAGCTCTTGCATTTTGCGAAATATATGATACAATAATTATATTATCTAGTTATTATAACTATGTTTAGTATTATACAGCCAATGACAGAAGGTGTTTTGTATATGTATCATCGAGCGAATGATAAGGTTAGCTTTGTTACACACTTTATTGGGGCACTACTGGGTGTAGTCGGCACGGTGTTTGTAGTGGCAAAGCCATTCTTGTTTTCTAATATAACTGGGTTGCAGCTTGCTGCTGCGATTATATTCTGCACATCGCTGGTTGCGCTTTATAGTGCAAGCGCCGCGTACCATTACGCGGATGAAACGAAGGGTATTCGGCTGATGCTGCGCAAGGTAGATCACTCGATGATCTATGTTCTGATTGCCGGAACATATACCCCCGTTTGTCTGGTTGTTTTTACCCAACCCAAGGGCGCATACTTTTGTGCAGCAATTTGGGCGGTTGCTCTTATCGGTGTGATTCTGAAAATACTATGGATTAACTGCCCTCGCATTATATCGGTAGCCATCTATCTTATGCTGGGCTGGTCGATTCTTCTTGATATTCCCGCCATCTCGCTGTTCTCGTTTGGGGGCAGGCTGTTCCTGATTTTGGGCGGAGCGTTTTACTCGGTTGGCGCATTGATATACGGCATAAAACGCCCCAATATCAGCGCAAAATTTGGGTTCCATGAGATCTTCCACATCTTTGTGATGCTTGGCTCGTTGATGCACTTTGTCATGGTTGCATTGTATATCCTTTAGCCTAGCACGCATTAAACTGCTTACTTCTTTTTACATCTTTACTCAAAAAGGCAGGAAGCCCGTTTCATTTTTGAAGCGGGCTTCCTGCCTTTTCAAAGAGTATCTTCGCTATATTCATCACTGTCAATATTGCTTTAGGATGCGCTGCGTTTGCATAATATGAATGCCCCTGTTGGTCACAGAGGCATTCAAGACCTATCTATTATTGTGCATTTAAGAATTCAAAGAATCCACGGTACGCACAGTAGACGTCGAGCTTCGATACGATCTCTAGCGGAGAGTGCATCGAAAGCACAGGTACGCCCACGTCAAGTACTTCTACGTTTAGACCCGCTATATACTTAGCCACGGTTCCGCCGCCGCCAAGGTCTACCTTGCCAAGCTCTCCGGTCTGCCACAGCACCTTACTTGCACTAAACAGGTTACGAACCTCGCCGAAAAACTCGGCTGAGCAATCGGAGGTTCCTGCCTTGCCGCGCGAGCCGGTATATTTAGTCAGGCAAACGCCGTAGTTTAGGTATGCGCAGTTGCGGCGGTCAAGCACGTCGGGGAAGGTTGGATCAAACGCTGCGTTCACGTCGGCAGACAGGCATTTCGACGCGCTGAGCACTGTTCGTCCATTCACACCATACGGCTCAGCCAGGTCTGCAACAAAATACTTAAGATAAGAGGAGTCAAGCCCTGTATTGCCTTCGCTGCCCGTTTCTTCCTTGTCGGCAAGCACTGTCACGGTGGTGTACGCGGGCTTATTGCAATCAAGTGCCGCCATCAGCGCAGTGTACGCGCATACACGGTCGTCGTGCCCATATGCAGCGACCATGCCGCGATCAAAACCAAGGTCACGCGCCTTACCGGCAGGCACTGCCTCGAGCTCGGCCGAGAGGAAATCCGCTTCGACGATACCGTATTTTTCGTGCAGGATATTCATAATATTCAGCTTAACCGCCTCGCTCGCCTTATCATCGCGAAACGGCATGCAGCCGATAAGAATGTTAAGCTCCTCACCCTTAATACCAAGGTGCAGTGGGCGCTTTACCTGTTCCTCCGCAAGATGCGGCAGCAGATCGGTCACGCAGAACACCGGGTCGTTTTCACCCTCGCCGATGTTCACCTGCACAACAGAGCCGTCCGCCTTTACGATAACACCGTGCAGTGCAAGCGGGATTGCCGTCCACTGGTACTTCTTAATGCCGCCATAATAATGTGTTTTAAACAGCGCGAGCTGCGCATCTTCATACAATGGATTTGGCTTTAAATCAAGGCGTGGGCTGTCGATGTGCGCGGCGACGATACGAACGCCTTGCTCTATGGGATTGGTACCGATGGTCGCCAGAATTAACGCCTTGCCCCGGTTGTTGCTATATACCCTATCGCCCGCTGCATATTTCGTACCGGGTTCAAACTCCAAATAGCCCTTGCTTTGCAGTTGGCGTATTGTGTTCTCGGTAATCTCCCGTTCGGTTTTGCCGGAATCTAAAAACGTTTTGTAGCCCTCGCAAAACACCTCACTGCGGGCAATCTCATCCTCGCTTAAGGTAAGTCCCCCGTTTTTGGCGTTTACCAGAAGTTTTTCTTTTAACTGTTCTGCAGCTGTTTTTTTTGCTTCTTCCATTTGTGTCATGCCTTTCCGGTCGATCTGTTTAAAATCAACCTATCAATGTAATCAGGCGCGGATGGTATCATTGTTGCCGTTTCAATTGCGTTTAGTCCCCGGTATCCGCGCGAAATTTTGTATTAAATCTGCTTTAACCAGCCGAGCAATGCAGCATAATCAGGGTCTGAAGTACCGTTATCCACAACGTAGTCCGCGCTATCAAGGTAAAAATCATCGCTTTGTTGCGCGTTTATGCGCTGCATCCCCTGTTCAAAGGTGAGGTTGTCGCGAGCAATAATGCGCATCAGTCTGGCGTTTTGCGGCGCCATAACGACAACCACGTAGTCACACAGGCTGTCGGCTCCGCTCTCAAGCAGCGTTGGTGCGTCGAGAATGACGAGCGTTTCCCCTTCCTGCTCACACTTCTTAAGCATCTCACCTATGCGTGCGATGATGGCGGGAAACAGTATGCCTTCAAGCTGTTTGAGCTTTTGTTTGTCACTAAACACCACGGCACCCAATGCGCGGCGGTTCAGCGACCCGTCCTCGTTTACAACCTGCTGCCCAAACACATTCTTAATCTCGACAAGGCATGGTGTGCTCGGTAAAACCACCTCCCGCGCAACCAAATCCGCATCGATAATGCGATACCCGTTTTGTGTCAGCAGCTTTGAAACCGTTGTCTTGCCCGCACCGGTCGGACCGGTAAGACCCACAATAATCAGTTTACCCATTTTGCACCGCCTTTTGTCGACTAAAGTTCAATTACGTCAAAACCGGCCGCACGAAGCAGACGGTTATACACCGCAAGCCCAACACCGGTCTTTTTCGGCGCCCTTGCATAGACAATTGTTGCACCCTTTCGGTCAAGCTCACGCAGCGCGTCAAAAAGGTGTCTCGCCTGCGAGTCGGAATCATCCTGCGCGCCGTAGTTAACATAATCTATCGTGAGGTGTGGATTGTCTTCTTCAAAACAAAGGGCGACAGCGTCGGTTTTTGAGTTAACATAATTGTAGAACCGATCGTCTTCCCCCTCCACCATATAGACCTTTGCACGGGGTGCATAGTGCTTGTACTTCATGCCCGGGGAGCTGGCTTTCACCGCATCCGATACTCGGGCGAGCACCCCACCGTCTATGTCTACAGCACCGATAACCCCCTCGAGCTGTTCCTTGGTAATGGCCCCGGGGCGAAGAATAACCGGCGCGCCAAGGGCGAGGGACAGTACGGTGGATTCCACGCCGACGCCGCATGCACCACCGTCCACAACAAGCGGGATGATACCTTCCATGTCCTGCATCACATGCTCTGCGGTGGTTGGGCTGGGGCTGCCGGAGCGGTTTGCCGACGGAGCAGCAAGTGGCACACCGGCAGCGCGGATGATGGCACGCGCGACCGGATGGGACGGCATGCGAACCGCAACGGTGTCAAGCCACGCGGAAACGACATCGGGGACGGACTTTGCGCGTGGAAGAATAATGGTAAGAGGTCCTGGCCAAAACGCCTCGGCAAGCAGCTTAGCCTGCGGCGGCAAATAATTTACAAGGGGTGCAAGGTCGTCCATATCGGCGATATGAACAATCAGCGGGTTATCCTGCGGCCTGCCCTTTGCGGCAAAGATAGCGCAAACCGCTTGTTCATCCAGCGCGTTTGCCGCTAGACCATACACCGTCTCGGTGGGGATTGCGACCAGTGAACCCCGAGCAAGCAGACTGCCCGCCAAATCAACCAGATGCTGCTGTGGGAAATCCCTGTCTATATGAATAAGCTGTGTTTTCATCTGTATTATTGATCCTCGCCCATATTCTTGAGCTTTTCCGCCTGATCGTAGGTGGTCAGCGCGTCTACAACCTCGTCAATGTCTCCGTTTAAAATCTCGTCGATGCGATATAACGTCAGCCCGATGCGGTGATCGGTTACCCGCTTCTGCGGATAGTTATAGGTTCGGATGCGTTCGGAACGGTCGCCTGTGCCTACCTGGGAGCGGCGTTCGGCGGCAATCTCGCTCTCCTGCGCACGACGTTTATCTTCAAGTAGGCGGGACCGCAAAATCTTCATTGCCCGGTCTTTATTTTTGTGCTGGCTACGTTCATCCTGACACTCCACCACCAGACCCGTTGGGAGATGGGTAATTCGGATAGCTGAATCGGTCTTGTTTACGTGCTGCCCGCCCGCACCGCTTGCACGGAAGGTCGCGATATCAAGGTCTCCCGGGGCAATCTCCAGCTCGACCTCCTCCGCCTCAATCAGCACCGCGACGGTAACAGTGGAGGTGTGGATGCGCCCCTGCGTCTCGGTCTCGGGCACACGTTGTACGCGGTGTACGCCGCTTTCATACTTAAAGCGGGAATACGCACCGTCGCCCTCAATGCTGAAGCTTACCTCCTTAATGCCGCCAAGCTCGGTCTCGTTGATGTTAAGGATCTCCCATTTATAGCGCTTCTTTTCGGCATACATGGTATACATACGCATCAGCGAGTTTGCAAACAAGGCCGCTTCCTCGCCGCCCGCGCCGCCGCGAATCTCTATAATAACGTTCTTGTCGTCGTTGGGGTCTCGGGGCAGAAGCAACAGGCGAAGCTCATCGGTTATCGTTTCAATCCTTTGCTTGCTATCAACAAGCTGCTCCTCTACCATGGTACGGAAATCCTTTTCAAGACCTCCCGCGTCGAGCATCTCTCTGGCTTCGTCCATATCCGCCTTTGCACTGGTGTATTCCTTGTACTTTTCCACAACGGGGGTAAGGGACTTATACTCCTTCATCAGCGCCTTGTACGCCTCCTGATCGTTGGCAATACCCTGCTGCATCAGTCGGTCGTTTATCTCGTTATAGCGCTGCTCTACAAACTCCAGCTTGTCATACATCATTCTATCGTCATGCCTTTCCGGTGTAATATCGGTTTAATTTGTCATAAGCGGCAGGCGTAGCTACTGCTCCGGCTCCCTAATAATCTTTTTGATATTCTTTTCTATCCTCGCGCGCGCAACAAGCACCTCGCGACCGCACTTAACACAGCGGATGCGAAAGTCCATACCAGAACGGGTTACCAAAAAGCGCTTTTCCCCACAGGGATGGTTCTTTTTCATCTCTAGGATGTCACCTGGGCGAACGTCCACAGCCGTTACCTCCCCCATTATATATAAACAGTTATCATTTTCGATTATTATACCACTAAAATCAGTCATAAATCAAACCTTTTATCGGGTTGAGAATACGGCTTGTATTGCCGCTTGTTTTGTGTGTAGCCATTTTTTTGTACACAATATTAGTTGATTTGGCGTGCTGCCCTACATCTGAATAATTTGGCGGGATGTATCGGCTTTTAATAAGGCAAAGAGCGGACAGAATAACTGATGAATCATAGAAGTTATGAATACATCAAAATACAAAGGAGTACCCATATGGATATCTTAATTAGAACCCGTTTTGATAACGTTGAGCGTGCTGAGGCATGCATCAAGCGCATTCGCGAAGCAGAGTGCCCGGTAGTTGAAATCAAGCTAATTGCGCCCCGAAACAATAATGAGGATGATAGTTTCTTTGCTTTTGCCCCTGCTATTAACTCGCAGTACCCCAATACAATGGGGGTTGGAACAGCGGCATTTGTCATGCGCGCTGACGCAGGAGGCGCTACGGGTGAGGGTGTACAGGACGACGATATACACAATCACGATGCCGTTGTGGAGATTGTTGCGCCAGAAGAATCCAAAGACAAGGTTCGCAGCATCATCATTAATGCCGGCGGCAGAGACACGGCGGTTTTTTAATAAAGCTGCTCGCAAAGAAAATGGATGCACTGATTTAAACATAGTTTGAAACCTCGCATTTTGAAGTAGCATGTAGCATCTTTGCCCCTCCAAAAGTACAAACCCCTGGCGTACTGCCGCAAGACTAGTATAAACACGCAAACGACAAACGCAATGGTCTATTCCCGCTGCTCGCTCTCATATAAATGTTGTAGCAATTATCTTAAAAATGTTTGTATAAATAAATCAAAAGCTTGCATTGATGGTTTTTGTGATGATTATTTTACGGACATTCTTAAGATAGCTACCCTCAACACAGTTTGTAATTATCAATTGCCATCGGACAAAGCCCACGTTCTGATTCTAAGAGAAGCACAATAAAGCTCAGAACGTGTTTAAGCCCGATTGATTTTTAATACGGAAATAATCTCTTTGCATTTTATTGGGCGTATAACAGGGAGACTTACCGAGCAATTGATTATCACCATGGGGAAAACAAAAATGGGAGGTCGCCGATAAATGAGCAGCTACAGGCCAGAGGGGCTACTATGGGAAAGCGCGGAAAACAGGCAAGGATTGCGCAGCCTTGCCACACTTCAGGATGCGTATGCACAAAATAAAACACTGGAAGCCCGCGCGGTTCTGTGTGACAATGAACACAATCTGGTCGTAGATCTCGGGCTGATGCGCGGGATCATACCCCGTTGCGAAGGAGCAATTGGGATTGAGGACGGCAGCACAAAGGATATTGCCATTATCTCACGGGTAAACAAGGCTGTGTGTTTCAAGGTGACGGGCTTTGGCACGGACGCCGGCGGCAGCCCCATTGCCTATCTATCCCGCAGGATGGCGCAGGAGGAGTGCCGGCAGGAATACCTAGCACAACTGCGTTGCGGTGATATCATCCCTGCTAGGGTGACGCACCTTGAGCCGTTTGGCGCGTTTGTGGATGTGGGATGCGGTATCTCGTCTTTGATTCCCATTGACAGCATCTCGGTTTCTCGCATACGACATCCCAGAGATCGCTTCCATTGCGGGCAAGACATCTTTGCGGTAGTACGAAGCATCGATGTGGCAGGCAGAATCTGCCTGAGCCACAAGGAGCTTCTCGGAACATGGGAGGATAACGCGGCATACTTTTCGCCCGGGCAGACGGTAGCGGGCATCATTCGATCGGTAGAAGATTACGGGGTGTTTGTGGAACTCACACCGAATTTTGCGGGGCTTGCGGAGCTAAAGGATGAGGTTTATGCAGGACAGCACGCAAGCGTTTACATAAAATCGCTTCTCCCTGAGAAGATGAAGGTGAAGCTTATCATCGTTGACGCGTTTGAGCCGGGCTTTTATACCCCATCCTGCCACTATTACATAACGGAAGGTCATATTGACCGATTTCGGTACTCCCCCGACAGTTGCCCAAAGTTGGTGGAAACTGTGTTCGAGTAACTGGTTGGTTTGCTCGGGTTGCAGCTACTGTTTCAGGCAGAAAATGCGCAAAAATTGCTAGAAAATTGACAATCTTTTCATTGCGCTTTTCCAGTTGTGTGCGTTATAATATAAAAAGCTCACCATAGAATTCCCTGCATGGGAGGCGGTAGGATGCACAAACTGACGTTCACAATGGAAAACTACCTCGAAGCAATCTTCGAGCTTTCTCTCGACGGCAAGGGTGCGCGCATCTCCGATATTGCCAAGCGACTTGGTGTAACCAAGGCTAGCACCAATAGCGCGATGAGTACACTTGCGGAGAAAGGGCTGGTCATAAACGAGCCCTATAAAGAGATTCATCTCACCGCCCAGGGGCGCATAATCGCCGAGTCTACCTCTAAAAAGCACCAAACCATCCTTTCCTTCTTCACACAGGTGCTTCACATCGACCCTGCTACCGCCGACCATGATGCGTGTGCCATTGAGCACGTCATCAGCACCGACTCGGTGCTCGCGATGAAGGAGTTTTTGGATGCCGTGCCGGATATACTCTAACCCCATTCAACATAAAAACAGGACTGCATCATGGCGTTGCCAAGGTGCAGTCCTATTACATTTGTTTAATATAATTGTTTTTCTGGTTACATTTCAAAGAAACAGTCGCGGTTGATTAGTAAGCCCATTTATTGTGCAGCCAGCGAGAGAAGCTTGAGATGGCGTAGTTGATTACAAAGTACACCAGTGCCAGTATGCCGTACAGCAAAAAGATCTGGTCTACCCGATAATACCGCCCCATCAGGATGGTAACCTGACCGGTGAACTCCTGTATCGCGACAACCGACCATAAAAAGCAGGTGTCCTTAATAACCGTTACAAACTGCGATACCAACGCGGGAACCATGCTGCGCAGCGCCTGCGGCAAGATAATATTGATAAGCACCTGAACCGTGTTAAAGCCCTGTGAACGCGCCGCCTCCCACTGCCCTTTGCCCACCGAGTTCAGACCGCCGCGCACAATCTCGGCAATCGCCGCAGTCGTGAAGATGGTAAAGCTGACGATACCCGCTTGTAGCGAGGGCAGGCGAAATGCGATAAACACAACGTAAATCCACAGCAGGTTGGGGATGTTTCGTACAACCTCAATGTATACCGCGGCAAGCTTACCCAAAAAGCCGCCGACCGAGCTTCGAAGTACGCCCAAAACTGTTCCGAATACCATGCTTAATCCAATTGAGATTACCGATATATATAAAGTAAGCTGTAGGCCCTTAAGCATAAACGCGATATTGTTTGGCGTAAACAGCTCTTTCATTGTATCCCAACTTTCCATGTTTTATATGGTTCAAACCACAACAGTGGCATTAATGTGCCGCCGTAGCGCTCTTACCCTCTTTTACCGGAGCAAACTTGGTGTTGTCCTCCATGCGTTTTGCAAAGGTGGCAAGCGGAAAGCAGATGATAAAATACAATACTCCCGCCGCAACATAAGCGGGACCATAGTAGATATTGCCGCTCGACCAGGACTTTGCGGTGAACATGATGTCGGCACCCGAGATGATGGCGACGACTGAAGTATTCTTAATCAGGTTTACCGCCTGCATCGTAAGGGGCGGCAACATAATCTTTTGTGCTTGAGGCAGTATGATGTAGCGCATCGTCTGCCAATAGTTAAATCCCTGTGAATAGGCGGCCTCAAACTGACCGCGCTTAATGGAACCGATTGCGGAACGAACAACCTCTGATATGTAAGCGCCGTGGTAAATCCCCACGCCCAATATGCCGATGGTTGTGACATCAAGAATGATGCCCAGGAGCGGCAGCCCGTTAAACAGGAAGAATACCTGAATAAGCAGTGGCGTGTTTTGAAAAACCTCGACAAAAATACGGGAGATGACCCGCAAAACACCCACTGATGAGGTGGAAAACATACCAAATATAACGCCCAGCACAAGTGCCAGAGTTAAGGCTCCCGCCGCAATCAGCAGGGTGTAAGCAAATCCCTGTGCAAAAACGGGCCAGTCCCGAAACAGCGCCTCCCATTTAAATGCGGCAAACGCTCCGGTAGCAGAAAACATGCGGTTCATCCCTTTCACAAATAGCCTGACACAAGTCATTCTCCATCGACTTTTGCCAATGGGTTGGGTGATAGGCTGTAAGCGTTCCATCATGCGGGGAACGCATCGAATGCCAAAAACGAGGGTTACCCTTTTAATCCATTATCAAAATGGATTTCGCCAAAACGCGAAAAGGTAGTACTTATGACTATAAATATCAGTCCGTTCAGTAACCAAAAACGGAACAAATTCGCCGTCTGACTGCCTAGAGCGCGTTTGGCGCCCCAGACAAAGCAAACGGCGAAGCCGTTACCATACTACGCTAGCAATTAGCCAAGGTTCCACTTAGATACAACTTCTGCAAGGGTACCGTCTGCCTCAATCTCCGCGATAAAGCTGTCAAGATAAGCGGCAAGGTCCTTTTTGTCCAGCTTGCTTGCAATGCCGTAATTCTGCGGCTTAAAGCCCTCTTCGAGAATCATGGTGCTGTCGTCAACATAGCCGAGCAGGATGGATTTGTCTACGCTGAAGGCATCGATACGCCCGGAAATCAGCGCGGTTTTCAGCTCAGGGTAGGACGCAAACTCCGAGTATTTAAACGAAATACCCTTTTCGGTTGCAAGCCCTTCGAGGGCGTCCTTGGTTGTTGCGGACTGAGCCACACCAATGGTTTTGCCATCAAGACCTGCAATTTCGGTAACACCCAGATCCTTCTTCACCAAAAAGCCGATGGAGTCGGTGTAGTAGGGGCGGGTAAAGTTGTACGAAAGCTTGCGCTCATCGGTAATGGTAAAGGTAGCGATAACAAAATCAACCTCACCGTTATCAATCAGCGGTCCACGGGTGGCTGCGGTAACGCCCTGAATCTCATAAGCGTTCTCATCGCCCAAAAGGTCCTTTGCAATCAGCTTAACGATGTCGATCTCCATACCCTCGGTTACGTTGGTATCGGGGTTTGTGTACCCGAAGTTTGGCACGTCAATCTTGGTACCGACTTTCAGTACGCCAGCATCCACAATTGCCTGGAGCTCTGCAGGCAGCGTATCCCCCGCTGCTTGCGAAAATGGTGTCTCGGACGACGGTGCAGGCTCTTGCGAGGAAGGCGCAACCGGTGTCGACGCACAACCTGCAAATGCAGCTAACAGCAGCAATCCCGCAAGTAACAATGATACTCTCTTTTTCATATTCATTCCATCCTTCCATATTTACGGTTGAGCCGATTATGGCTCTATGTTATCTAAGTATTTTACTTAGAAACAGTTTGGTTCGGTCGCTTGACGGGTTGTTAAAGAAGTGCTCGGGTGTGCCCTGCTCCACAATCTCACCCTCATCCATAAAGATGACACGGTCGGCCACCTGCTGGGCAAAGCCCATCTCGTGGGTTACCACCACCATGGTAATATTGTCTTTAGACAGCCCGACCATAACGTCAAGAACCTCTTGAATCATCTCGGGGTCGAGCGCTGATGTGGGCTCGTCAAACAGAATAATCTTTGGGTGCATATTCAGTGCGCGGGCGATTGCCACGCGCTGTTTCTGCCCGCCGGAAAGCTGCGAGGGGTAGCTGTTCGCCTTTTCGGAAAGACCGACACGTTGCAGGTACTCCATCCCTGTCTCTACCGCATGAGCCTTGCTAACGCCCTGCACCTTAATTGGGGCTAGGGTAAGGTTTTCAATCACCGTTTTATGCGGGTAAAGGTTAAAGCTTTGAAAAACCATTGCGACAGACTGCCGCACCTTGGTAATGGGTGCGTTGTGTGCGGTCATCTCAATGCCGTCGACAAAGATACGACCTGCAGACGGTTTTTCGAGAAAGTTCATACAGCGTATCAATGTGCTTTTACCTGAGCCGGAGGGACCGATAACGACAAGCTTCTCACCCGTCTTAATATGTAGGTTGATGTTTTTGAGCACGTGTAGCTTGCCAAAGTGCTTATCGACATTCTCCACTTTGATCATAGGTAAATCGTTCCTTTCCAAATAGCGATTCTGATGCAATCGCAATTCCCCCTGTAAAATGAAAAAATAATGACGTCCCGAGTACGTCATTACACCATTGTAATAATCATGCGTTTTAAGCTACTAAATCATTAAATATTCTTTTTATTTATTATAATGCAACTTCTTTAGATTGTCCAGTCTTATTTTCAAAAATATCTCCAAAAACTATAGAAAACAGGTGTTGATATGCAGGAAAGCGAGTTTCATGTTGCATAAACTCGCTTTCTTGCCGTATTGTTTTCTATTATGGCGAAGGGTGTCTAGTCCAGTTAATCAAACTGCATTGTGGCGTTTTATTCTGCATTGCTTTTTGCACCGTAAAAAGCAAATGTAATAGTCAAAGGAGGCGTAAGGAGGAATATTTATCAAGTCATCTATAAAGAATCGGCATTACAGCGCGCAACAAACCGGCGGATGTTCTCCTCTTCCTTTTCTTTATCCACATGGGTTCGTCCAAGCCGGTCACACAGCCCAATTAACGAGATCTCCTCGATATCAGTGGACTGTTTCATTCCCCGTATATCCGCAAACGGCAACCCCTTTGCGACATACAGTATCTGCATATGATACCGAACAAGACCGCAAACCGCGTCAATAAACGCGGTGTCGTCGGTATAGTGCGAGAGGAACTGCCGCGCTCGTTTTTCGCCCGCTCTGTCGTGGTCGTATGCGGTAATTTTGCCCTTGCGTACCTTGGTGGTTTCGGGCTTTCCTATATCGTGTAACAGAGCCGCCCACATCAACACGCGTGCGTTTTTGCTTTGCTTTCTTACCTTCGCCGCCTCATCCACCACAAGCAAGGTGTGGTTCCACACGTTTCCCTCGGGATGGTGAACGGGAGACTGTTCGGTGGTCATCATCTGCTTAAGCATCGTCAGCGGATAATCGGAAAACTCCGCTCGCGTTGATAGGTCGGTTAGATAGCGCGACGGCTGTTCATCCGTTAGCAGGTGCTGCTCTAGCTCTTCAAACAGGCGGTTATCTGTGTTCATCTGACTGTGTTTCGGGGGCAAGACCAAACACGGCGCGTGCGCTTTCGGACTGCGGGTCGTGCTTAATCTTTTTAGAACGGAACGTGCCGTCTTGCTTCTTTCCGTTTTTTGTACTCTTTTGCTTGCTCTGTTTTGCCATCGCTGTGACTTCCCCTTTCCGACTTTAATAACGCAGTATCATTTTAACCCTTTCTGCGTTTTGTGTTTGGACCCAGTGCCTCTTTCCTGGCATTGTGCTGCTCGTTGATATACAGCTCCGAACCGGTTGTTGCGGCTTGCTGATTGCGCAGCTTTTTCTGACCCATTTTTGCGTCAGGATAGGTTTTGTTGTGCATGTTACCATCTTGCGGCATTATGATTCATCTCCCCTATTCTATAATTTTATACCATCAGGTTCATTTCGACTAAATTAGTATTTCTCCTGTCTGTTGTGATATTCTGCAACGTTTATGATACTGCAGCAAAAAAGGGAACGGCATTCTATACCGTTCCCTAATATCGTGATGATTTTTTACAAACTAAAACAAGATGCGCTTGCCGATTTTGCCGCTGTCGTAGATGGCACACACGATCTTTTGGGTTAACAGCGCCTCATCGCCTGTGATTTCGGGCTGTGAACCGTTTTTTAGCGCCTGATAGAAGCCCGTAATCTGCTTAACATGGCTCACGCCCCAATACTGCTTTCCGTCACCGTAGTGAAAGGTGTCGGTTGGGTTGCGGTCTGCGATAAGCTGTCTGCCGTCTGTGAATGTAATGGTGGCCTTTTCTCCGGCTAGATTAACCATGCCTTTTTGGCAGTGCAGCTCAATCTCCACCGGGGCATCTGTGCTGTAATAGTTTGTAGCAAAAAACGACGCGATAATGCCGTTTTGATACTTGATAATGCCTTCGGCGCAGTCCTCCACCTCTATGTAGGTGTGCGCGCGGTTTGCAATAGACGCGTCTACATACTCGATCTCTCCGCCAATAAACCAGCGCATCAGATCAAGGGTATGGATGGCCTGGTCGATGATGACGCCGCCGCCTTCCTTATCCCACGTGCCCTTCCAATCACTCTTTTTGTAGTAGTCGTCAGAACGGTCCCATGTAACCGACATCTTTGCGGAGTAGATTCTGCCGAGCATACCGCTGTCCAGCGCGTTTTTAATCAGCGCAGAGGCGGGATTGTAGCGGTTTTGAAAGATAACCCCTAGGGTTACGCCGCACGCTTTTGCGGTTTCAACCATCTCGACCGCGTCCTCGAACCGGATTGACATCGGCTTTTCGGTAAGTACGTGCACCCCGTTTTGCGCGGCATAGATTGCCATGGGTGCATGAAGGTAGTGTGGCGTGCAAAGGTGAACGACGTCAAGCCGCTCCGCCGCAATCATCTCACGATAATCGGTATAAAACGCACAGACGCACTCCCGTGCGCGTTGCTCGGCAAGCTCTGGTTTTATATCGCATACCGCAACCAGCTCACATCCATCGATATCCATGACCGACGACGCATGCATGGGAAAGATGTTGCCGCAGCCGATGATGCCAACTCGAATTTTGTTGTTCATTGCAATTCTCCTTGTTTGTGCCGTGTTATTGTGGCTATGCCCACCACATACCACCAGACTGTTCGGTAATCATCGCCTCTTTTAGAAATGCGATCGCTTTACTAAGCCCTTCGTCGGGGCTCATCAGGCTATCCTCATGCTCAATGCTCACCACATAGTCGTAGCCGACCATGCGCAGCGTGCTCATGATATCCCTCCACAGCTGCAGGTCGCTGCCATAGCCCACCGTGCGGAATACCCACGAACGTTCTATCTCGTTGCCGTAGTGTCCGGTATCCAGTACGCCGTTAACCGCGGTGTTGTAGCGGTCTATCTTCGTATCCTTGGCGTGGAAGTGAAAGATGCAGTCCCCAAGCTCGCGGATGACGCGAACCGGGTCCATCCCCTGCCACAACAGATGGCTTGGGTCAAGGTTTGCGCCAATCTCTGGACCCACCGCAGCGCGCAGCCGAAGCATGGTTGCGGTGTTGTATACGCAAAAGCCCGGGTGGGGCTCAAGGGCAATCTTGGTAACGCCATGCTCACGCGCAAACATCACGAATTCCTTCCAATACGGAATGAGCACTTCGTTCCACTGCCACTCCAGCACCTTTTGGTAATCCTCCGGCCACGGGCATGTAACCCAGTTTGGGTGTTTGGAATGCTCGCTGTCTCCCGGACACCCGGAGAAGGTGTTGATTTGGGCAACGCCCAGCTTTTCGGCGAGCAGCACGCAATCACGCATCTCTGCGTCGAAGCGTTTTGCCACCTCTTTGTCTGGGTGAACCGGGTTTGCGTGCACCGACAGTGCAGAAATCTGCATGCCATAGCGCGTAATCGTATCTAAAAACGCTTGTAGTGCTGCTTGGTCGTGAAGCAGAACCGCAGGGTCACAGTGTGCGGTACCCGGGTATCCGCCGCAGCCGATTTCGACCATCTGAACACCCTTGTCTTTGAGATAAACGAGTGCCTCCTCCAGAGGCTGTGCGCCAAGTAGTACCGTAAATACTCCCAATTTCATAATAACCATTTCCCCTTCCCTAAGAATAACCGTAATACTACGTAAAATCAACCCGTAGTGCATTTTTTACAGACAGCTTGCGCAATAATCCGTAGATTGTCGCATCAATCATTTAAAATTCTCTCTGATATAGTGAATACTTCTTGCAATATCCTCGAAGCCGTCAGGCGACGGGAAGTCGTTTTCCACCAGAATGTGCGGGATGTTCAGTTCCCGCGCAAGGTCGTAGATGCGTTTGCAGGGCGCGGTGCCCTCACCGATTGCGCAGGGCTTTTCATCCGTGCCATCCTTAAGATGGATGATAGAGATCCGCGCGCGGTGCTTACGCATAAACGCAGGGACGTCTTCGCCCGCGGTGTGTGCCCAAAAGGTATCGAGCTCCAGCATGACTTCGGTATCGCGCAGCAAAACGTCAATGGGTCTAACCCCGTGGGCCGCTTCAAACTCCGGCACATGGTTGTGGTACACAAGGTTTAAACCCGCCGCTTTCACCTTGGGCATAAGACCGTTAATCCGCGCTACAAGCGTATTGATATCGCTTTTTTTCTGGAAGGTATAATACGGAATTACCGCATTGCGGCAGCCGATTGTGTTGAGGTAACTGAGCACCTGTTCCGTTTTTGTCTCAAACTCATCGATGCCGATGTGTGCGCTGCATACCGTAAGCGCGTTTTCCTTTAGCAGCGCGGAAATCCTCTCGGCCGACAGGTCACCAAAGCCCGCAAACTCTACCCCAGTGTAGCCAAGCCTTGCAACATTTTCAAGTGTTGCAGCAAAATCTTGCTTTGTTTCTTCACGCAATGTATATAGTTGAAGCAACAATTGTCGTTTCATTTTCTACTCCCCTGTTTATCCTGTATTTTAAGTGCAAAACCCATCTACTCAAACACAACGGGCTTGCCGGTTTGGGACGACTCGTAGATTGCCTCCAGTATCTGGGTAACTGCATACGCTTGCTCGGGCAAAACGACAGGAGGAGCACCCGTTAAAATGGCGTCATAAAACCCCTTTGCCTCCATATCCTCTGGTTTAGCCCTTAATCCGTCGTAGAAATCCACCTTACCCGCATCCGTAGTGGGAACCTCGGTTACAAGCGTATTGTGTTTGACATAGTTAAGCCTTAATCCGTCACGCATATCTGCCCCTGCCCTGGTGCCGCATAGGGTGGTTTTTGCCTCCCCCACATCCAGGCTGTTCAGCGCCCAGCTCGACTCCAGCACAATGGATGCCCCGTTTTTCATGGTAATAAAACCAAAGGCGGAGTCCTCTACGGTGTATTTGCTGGGATCCCAGTCGCCCCATGCGTTGGCCGTCTGCGTCTGGTGCCCCAGCTTTTTGTATACGCTGCCCATTACCACCTTCGGCTCGTAGTTGTTCATCATCCACAGCGTCAGGTCCAGCGCGTGGGTGCCGATGTCAATTAAGGGACCGCCGCCCTGCTCGTACTCGTTCAGGAACACGCCCCAGGTGGGGACTGCCCTGCGCCTTATGGCGTGCGCCTTTGCATAGTAGATCTCACCCAGTTCGCCGTCTTCGCACGACCGTTTTAGATAGATGCTGTCGGCGCGAAAGCGATTTTGATAGCCGATCGTAAGTATCTTTCCCGTTTGCCTTGCCGCCTCGAGCATCCGCTTTGCGTCGGCTGTGGTTTTTGCCATCGGCTTTTCGCACAGCACATGCTTGCCCGCATAAAGGCTGTCTACCGTGATGTCGGCATGGGAGCGGTTTGGGGTTAGCACATGAACCGCAGTGATGCGTTCATCGCGCAAAAGCTCCCTGTAATCGGTATAAACACGGGCGTCTGACGCACCGTACTGTTCGCATGCCTTTTGCGCGCGCGGTTCTTCAGTATCACAAAACGCAACTATATCAATGTTTCCAAGCCTTTTTAGTGCGGGCATGTGCTTATTGTTTGCAATCCCTCCGCAGCCTATAATCCCAACCTTTATCCTGTCTTTCATATCGTCAGCCTCCTAATATCTCATTTGTAATCGTTTACACGATGTCCCAATGAAAAACCGATTGACAAACAATCGATTGACCACATACTACCACAGCCTCATTCGAATATCAAGTAAATTGGTAAAAAAACATACGTGTTAAAATGCCGGACATTTTTCAGAATTATTATGAATTTAACACAAAACATTTCAAACACTATTGCCTTTTGCCCTAAAAAATGCTACGATATTTTTTAAGTTGTAAACGATTTCATATCATGGAGGTCAATCTGCTTATATGGCTACGCTAAAGGATGTTGCAAAACTGGCAGGCGTTTCTGTTGCAACGGCATCTCGGGTGCTAAATAACAACAAGAACGTATCGCCTGAAAATCATCAGGCCATTATGCAGGCGATGAAGACGCTGAACTATTCACCCAACTACCTTGGCAGAAACCTGCGTATGAGCAGCAGCAAGAAAATCCTTATTCTTTTACCCACGCTGACAAATCAGTACTATTCCCGTGTAGTGCTGGGTATTGAGGATGTGGCAAAGGAAAATGACTACAACGTAATTATCGGTTCTACGCACGGGGACTACGACGTGGAAAATAACTACATCAATATGCTGTCTACTCGTTTGGTGGACGGGATTATCTTTTTTTCTACAATGCAGAGCACCAACCGCTTAAATGAGATAGCAGCAATGCACCCCATCGTGCAATGCTGTGAATACAAAAACGGCATTAACTCTTCTCGTGTGAGCATTAATAATAAAGTAGCGGCTTACGACGCGGTTAAGCATCTGCTTGACTGCGGTCACACAAAGATTGCGTTGATTGCAGCGGGCGCTACACACGCTACCTCGGTTGAACGCACCGAGGGCTACACAAAGGCGCTGGCAGAGGCAGGGATTGCTTTTCGATCCGATTACATACTGCACGCCGATTACAGCACCTATCGTGCGATGCATGCGTGTGAGCATCTGATGGAGCTTCCCGATCCCCCTACCGCCATCTTTAGCATCTCGGACAGTATGGCGCTCGGTGCCATGAAAAAGCTAAGCGAACTTGGGATACGGGTATGCGAGGACGTTGCCGTAATCGGATTTGACAACACCAGCGTTACCGAGTACTACTCGCCATCCATCACCACCATCTCGCAACCGCGCTTGGAGATGGGTAAAACAGCAATGGAGCTTTTACTGAAAAAGCTTACAGATGTCAACTCCCCCACGGAATTTATTACGATGCCGCACCAGCTGATTGTTCGGCAGTCCACCGTGAAGAGCGCACCGCTTGTATTCTCTCACACTTAAAAATATAACCATTTTTGATACTTCTTGTTTTAGCAAAAAGGTCATGCGGGCTTTGCACAGCCTAGCATGACCTTTTTGCGTTGTGATAATTGCCTATCCACCCTAGCAATGATATAATGTGGTGTACGACTAAATAAAGGAGAATTATGCCATGACAAAGCAAACGCCCTTTTCCCCTGCGGATATCCTGCTACCTGAGGTTAGTGACATTACAAAATGGAGCGTTGTTGCTTGTGACCAATATACCTCCGAACCGCAGTATTGGAAAGCTACCGAAGAATATGTGTGTGACGCTCACTCATGCTACCATTTGGTTTTTCCCGAGCTGTACCTAAACGGCAGCGATTTTAATACCCGCATTGCGCAGATTAACGAGCATATGAACCGGTACATACAAGACGGCGTATTCCGCGAAATCCCCGACAGTTTTGTGTACGTGGAGCGCACGGTAAAAAGCGGGTTAATTCGCAAGGGCATTATGGGCAAGATTGACCTGCTGGCATACGACTATTCCAAAGGCTCCGAAAGCCTGATTCGCGCGACCGAAGGCACGGTGGTGGAGCGCATCCCCGCACGGGTATCCATCCGTGAGAATGCGCCGCTTGAGCTGCCCCACGTAATGCTGCTAATTGACGACCGCTTAGGCAGCGTAATCGCCCCGCTTTCGCAGCATATCAACCGCATGAAGCCGCTGTATCACTTTGACCTGATGCAAGGCGGCGGAAATATTAGAGGGTATCAGGTTCCCCAAGACCTGCATGCATCGGTTGAACAGGCTCTTGCCACGCTGTGTGAGCAAGAGGCGTTTGATAGCCGCTACGGCGTTAGCGGGCTTGCTCCCCTGCTGTTTGCGGTGGGCGACGGAAACCACTCCCTAGCCGCGGCAAAGGAGTGCTACAACCGCATATGTAAAACCATTACGCCCGAAGAAGCGCTTCGCCACCCCGCGCGGTATGCGCTGGTGGAGGTGGTAAACCTGCATGATGAGTCCCTTGAGTTTGAGGCGATTCACCGCGTGGTGTTTGGCGTAGACCCCGAACAGATGCTCGAGGAACTGTTTGCCTCCTACGACTGCGCCTACGGTTCGTCCTGCGGGCAGGTGTTTGGCTTTGTTACGCCCGAACGCGCGGGCACGGTGACAGTGAGAAACCCCAAAAGCAACCTTGCTGTTGGAACCTTGCAGTCGTTTATCGATGACTATGTCTCCCGCCATGGGGGCGAGGTGGACTACATCCACGGCGAAGATGTGGTGCAGCGACTTGCAAAGGAGCCGGGCAACATCGGCTTTGTGCTGCCCAGCATGTCCAAAACCGAGCTGTTTCGCACGGTGATATTAGACGGTGCGCTACCACGCAAGACCTTTTCGATGGGTGAGCCGTCTGAAAAGCGGTTTTACTTAGAAGCGAGAAGGATAAAATAGCAAACGCTCCGCGCACAAAATATAGAACAGAACAAGCAGATGCCGTTGATTTAATTTTGGCATTGGGAGTAAATGGATGAACAATACGCAAAAGGAATCATTCTCGCTAATTGCGGTCTTTATTGGCTACACGATATTCGGTTTTAGTTTTCTTTTCTCCAAGCGCGCGTTAGACCTGACTAGCCCGTTTGTTCTGCTGGGCTTTCGCTTTCTCGTGGCGTTTTTGGCGCTTAACATCATTATTGCGGTAAAAAAGATCCCAATCAAACTGATAAAGCCCCAGTTTGGCATGCTTCTATTGCTGGGGCTGTTTGAGCCTGTTATCTATTTTATTGCAGAAAACTATGCGGTTACTCTGATTTCTACCTCGATTATTGGCACGGTAATTGCGATTGTCCCGGTAATCAGTGTAACGCTGGGTTTCATCTTCCTTCGTGAACGGGTGACGCCGTTTCAGATTGTATGGACGTGCGTTTCGGTCGTTGGTATCTTTATCACCACCCTTGGACAGAAGATTGCCGATTTTAACTGGCTGGGCTTTATCCTTGCGCTGATTGCAGTGCTCGCAGCCGCAATGTACAACGTACTAGGTCGCAAGATATCGGTGCAGTACAGCGCCGTTGAGCGTACCTACATCATGTTTTTAATGGGCAGCGTCGTCTTCCCTGTACTGGGGCTGATTGAGTATCGGAGCGATATGCAGCTACTGCTAATCCCTTTGCGTAGTGTGGACTTTTGGGTCTCTGTGTTGTTCCTTGGGGGCGTGTCATCGGTCGCGGCATACCTTCTGCTCAACTATGCAATCACCCACATCAGCATTGCAAAGGCATCAATTTTCGCTAATATCACCACGGTAATCTCCATCTTCGCGGGCGTGCTTATTCTAAAAGAATCGTTTGGGGTATTCCAGATTATCGGCTCGGTGGTTGTTATCTTGAGCGCATATTTTGTGAATAGACCTACACAAAAAGCGGCTATCTTGAATGGTTCTGAATAAAATAGTTCATCGCGACTATTACTGAATACAGAGAGGATGACCACCCATGAACGTATTGCTGATTAACGGAAGTCCGCACAAAAACGGATGCACCTACACGGCGCTGTGCGAGGTACAGGGCGAGCTTGAGAAAGCGGGAGTTAACACACAGCTTGTGCATATTGGAAACGACCCAGTAAACGGCTGTACCGCCTGCGGGGGCTGTGCTAAGACCGGACGCTGTGTGTTTGACGACGTCGTCAACCGCATGCTTGACCTAGCGGATGGTTCAGATGGCTTCGTATTCGGCTCCCCCGTACACTACGCAGGAGCCGCGGGCAAGCTTGTGTGCTTGATGGATCGCATGTTCTATGCAGGCAAAAACTTTGAAAATAAGCCTGCCGCCTGTGTGGTGAGCGCGCGCAGAAGCGGCACCACCGCCGCGTTTGACCAGCTAATTAAGTACTTTACCATCCGCAGCATGCCGGTGGTGTCCTCTAATTACTGGAACGGCGTGCATGGCTTTACCCCAGACGACGTGCGAAAGGACGAAGAAGGGATGCAGACGATGCGCCAGCTCGGGCGTAATATGGCGTGGCTTCTACAATGCATCGAGGCGGGAAAAAAAGCAAACATCCCCCTGCCTATGCGCGAAGAAAAGATTGGCACGCACTTCATCCGTTAAATTAAGAGAATTTGCAAAAAACCCGTGCAGCTTTAAACTGTACGGGTTTTGTATTGAAGCAGAGTTCTTACAGTCTCATGCCTAGCTCGATAGCCCTAATGTTGCTCTCCATCAGCTGCGCCTTTTTTGGGGGAACACATTTTGTCAGCGACTTTTTTACCGCATCCAAAGAAGCAAACGCGCTCTCTTTGATAATCTTGCCAAGAACGATCATATTGGCAAGACCGTGCAGGTCTTTTTCGTCGGCAAGCGCCGTTGCGTCCACATAGAATGCCGAGACATCGGTTCGCTCGCATTTTTGTAAAATCAAGGAGCTGTCTATCACGACAATGCCTCCCGGCTCAACCGTGTCGATGAACTTGTCGTAGGATGGTCCGTTCATAACGCCAAGTACGTTGGGGCTCAGAACAAGCGGTGAACCGATTGGTTCTTTGGAGATGCACACGCTACAGTTGGCGGTGCCGCCGCGCATCTCGGGACCATAGGAAGGCAGCCACGAGATCTCCTTCTCCTCGATAAGACCCGCATAAGCCATAACCTTGCCAGCAAACAGGATTCCCTGTCCGCCAAAGCCCGCAAGCAGGATGTTGAAGTTCTCCATTATAGTGTGCCCTCCTCTGTTCTGTCCATATACACGCCCAAAGGATAGTAGGGCATCATGTTCGCACGGAGCCAATCAAACGAATCGGCGGGAGAAAGCCCCCAGTTGGTCGGGCAGGTGGAGAGAACCTCCACAATCGTAAAGCCCTTTTTATCTATCTGCGCCTGAAATGCCTTTTTGATAGCCTTCTTCGCATTGCGCACATTGGGAACATTGTCTACCGATACGCGCTCGGCATAAGCAACGCCGTCAAGGGTGGAGAGCATCTCACATACGCGGATGGGATGACCTGCCGAAGCAACGTCACGTCCATATGGTGAGGTCTGTGTCACCTGTCCCGGCAGTGTGGTGGGCGCCATCTGTCCGCCCGTCATGCCGTATATGGCGTTGTTTACAAAGATAATCGTAATGTTCTCGCCTCTAGATGCGGCGTGAACGGTTTCGGCAGTACCAATCGCTGCAAGGTCTCCGTCGCCCTGATAGGTAAATATTACGCCATCGGGCAGCGCACGCTTTAATCCAGTTGCCACCGCAGGCGCTCTGCCGTGGGGTGCCTGCACCATATCGCAGTTAAAGTAGTCGTACGCCATAACGGCACAGCCTACCGGCGCTACGCCCACCGCTTTGTCTTCTACGCCAAGTTCATCCAAAGCCTCGGCAACCAAACGATGGATAATGCCGTGGGTACATCCCGGACAATAATGAAACGGCGCATCGGCAAGCGCCTTTGGTTTTTCAAATACGACAGCCATCAGTTGGCACCTCCCGCAAGTGTAATAATCTGCTTGAGCACCTCGTCGGGGGTGGGAATAACGCCGCCGGTATGACCGAAAAAGGATACGGGTTTTGCACCGTTTACGGCAAGGCGAACATCCTCCACCATCTGTCCCATGCTCATCTCAACACACAGAAAATGCTTTACCTTTTGTGCGGCGGCCGCAATCTCCTTTTCGGGGAAGGGCCACAGGGTAATGGGACGGATTGCACCGACCTTTATGCCCTGCTCGCGAGCTGTTTTGACAGCGCTTCTTACAATACGCGAGGTTGCTCCGTAAGAGACCACGGCTATCTCAGCGTCGTCCATCATAAACTCCTCGACTAAAACCTCGTTTTGCTTTATCTTATTATACCGCTCAAACCGCTCCACCACATGATTTTCCAAATCCTGCGGCTTTAGATAGAGAGAATTGACTACATTATGCGGTCGCTTGCCGCCGTGACCATTAGATGCCCATGGTTTTTCGACCTTGGTAACCTCGGCGTTCTCGGGAAACTCCACCGGCTCCATCATCTGCCCAAGCATACCGTCGGCAAGAATCATTGCGGGTACACGGTACTCATCCGACTTATCAAACGCAAGAAACAGCGTGGTAACCATCTCCTGCACGGTGGAGGGCGCGTAAACAATCAGCTGAAAATCGCCATGACCCAGCGCCTTTGTCGCCTGCCAATAATCGGCCTGGGACGGCTGAATACCACCGAGACCGGGACCGCCGCGCTGCACGTTGATGATAACGCACGGCAGGTCGGAGCCCGCAATGTAAGATATCCCCTCCGATTTTAAGCTAATACCAGGCGAGGAGGAGGAGGTCATTGCGCGAACACCCGCAGCAGCAGCCCCCAGCACCATGTTAATGGCAGCAACCTCAGACTCTGCCTGCAGGAATGTTCCGCCAATCTTGGGCATGCGCTTTGCCATATATGCCGAAAGCTCGGTTTGGGGTGTAATCGGGTAACCGA
>JAEZVA010000065.1 GCA_023443315.1 Bacillota bacterium
GCCCAGAGCATCAAGGGCTTGCCGAAAACGTGCGGCAGATGTACGGTGCGATAGGCACGGCGGGGTTCAACTAAACCAGTCGGACAGATTAGGAAAAGAGGGAGCATGGGTATGGGAAATCCATTTACGGAAATGAAGCTGTTTCAGGTTAAACCCGATAAACTCGAGGAGTTTGAAGCGTTGATTAAAACGATTAAATCAGAGCAGGAAAAGCAACCGGGCTGCATCAGTGTTAAGTATATGAAACGGTTTTATACGTTTGACGGTGTCGAAACTGGCAAGCCCCCAAGGGAGCTATCGAAGATTGTGAAATGCGTAAAGTACTATTCGTACATAGAGTACGACACCATCGAAAACTGCGGGAAGGCAATGGGTTGGTTTTTTACGAATCACGCGAAAAACGTTATCAAACTGCTTATCATGCCGTTTGATATTAATAGCGGGTATTCAGTTTAGTAAGGGGTAATGGGTAACGAATGCAAAAGAAACAGCCCGGCGGGGTTCTCCGCCGGGCTGTTGTTGTTAAATTACCTTTGATGAAAGCATTGTCTTCATAGCGGTACATTCCGCTCGCTTTCCTGCTCGGTCTTTACCCCGTCGGCGATTACCGCAAACTGGGCTAGGGTTAGCTGCTCTGCGCGTGCATTTGCGGGCACATCCGCAAGCTGTAAAACCGACTGAACCCGCTCCTTGGACAGCCCCCCCACCCCACATAAGGAGTTTGAGATTGTCTTGCGCCGCTGAGAAAACGCCGCGCGCACCACCGCAAAGAACAGCTTCTCCTCCCGCACCGCTACGGGCGGGGCGTCGTGGATGGCAAGGCGAATCACCGAGGAGTCCACGTCGGGCGCGGGCAGAAAGCTGCCGCGCGACACCTGAAACAAGACCTTCGGCTCGCTGTAAAAGCGCACCGCGATGCTCACCGCCCCAACATCACGGGTGGCGGGCTGGGCGCACAGACGCTGCGCCGCCTCCTTTTGCACCATGACGGTGATTGCCTTGACGGGTAGGCGCGATTCAAGCAGGTTCATTACAATGGGCGAGGTGATATAGTAGGGCAGGTTCGCGCACACCACCACCTCCATGCCCGCAAACTCGCGGGCTATCAGGGCGGCGAGGTCGACCTTTAGCACGTCCTCAAACACCACCGACACATTGTCAAGCCCGTTTAGGGTCTCCTCCAAGATGGGGGCAAGGCGGGTGTCCAGCTCGATGCACACCACGCGGCGCGCAAGGCGGGCAAGCTCCACCGTCAAAACGCCGATGCCGGGGCCAATCTCGATGACCCCGATGCCCTCGCAGCCGGATTCCGTTGCCATGCGCGGGCATACCCCGGGGTTGATGATGAAGTTCTGCCCCTTGGCCTTGGAGAAGGTGAAGCCATGACGGCTTAAAAGCCCCTTGACCTCCTTGATGCCGGTCAGATTGTGCATGTAGTGTCCTAGCCTTTCTGGATGATATTCGTTTTTTGCGCCCATTCTATAGGATAGGCGTGCACATACTAAAGTACGGGCGTGCCTATACTAAAGGATGGGTGTGTCGTTGATGACTAAGCGAAACAGAAGCCCTAAAAAGTCAGCTGCGCGGCGGCATAAAATCATGCGCTGCAAAAATATTTCAAAGTAATCCATCACGGGGCAGATGGCGGTGTCGATGGAAAGCGACAGGGTAATCGACTTTTTCTCCGCATCAAGGTCAAGGGACGAGTGCTCCACCGCGTAGTTCACACGGTCGTGGATGTCCTGCGTGGCGGGGTCCCAGTTGCGCACGCGGGTGCGGCGCACGTCGCTTTTATCAGCAAGAATCAGTGCCGCCGCTACGGCGCTGACGGCGGAGGCGGTGGCTTCGTCGTGGTTGCCAATGGCGCAGATGACCTCTGCGATGTCGTCGGGCGACATACCCATCTTGTCAAGGATGCGAAACGCCATTACAGCGCCGCTCTGGGCGTGGTCCACGCGGTTTACCACGTTGCCGATGTCGTGCATATACCCCGCGATGCGCGCAAGCTCGCAGGTGTGCGCGTCGTAGCCTAGCTCGCGCAGTACGGTATATGCCGTTGTGGCGCAACGGGTAACGTGTGCCGCCGAATGCTCGGTGTAGCCCATCGCCTTAAGAGATTCATCGGCCATGCGGATGTACGCATTGATTTCGGGGCTGTTTTTAACCTGTTCAAATGATACGATTGCCATATTATGTTTCCTCCTTTATCGAGGGTAGTAATTGTTGTAGTCATTCTATTATACACTATTTTGGTTACAAATTCATAGCCCTGTAACGGTTTGTATTGAACAAGCCGAGTAAAAAGCGTATAATAAGGTGGTAAAGTTTTGTATGGCAACCGCCACATAGATTATTATACCCTGCACTTGTGCACGACATATGAGGAATGAACAAATGGTATTAGCAATCGATATTGGAAACACGAACATCTGTCTTGGCTGCTTTGAGGACGAAAAGCTGATTCTTACGTCGCGCCTGTTTACCGACAGCAACCGCACCGAGGATCAGTACGCCATCGAGATACGCGACATCTTTAACCTGTACGGTTTTAAGGGGCGAACGGTGGAAGGCTGCATCATCGGCTCGGTGGTTCCAAAGCTTACCGGCGTGCTTACCCGCGCGGTGGAAAAATACCTGCACTGCCCGGTGCTTATTGTATCGGCGGGCATTAAGACGGGGCTTAATCTGCGCGCGGAAAACCCCGCGGGCATTGGCGCCGACTTTGTGTGCGGCGCGGTTGGTGCGATGAATAAGTACCCGCTGCCCTGTGTCATCTTTGACCTTGGCACCGCCACAAAGATCTTTGCGGTTGATAAAACAGGCTCGTTCATCGGCGGCTCGATTATGCCGGGCGTGCTCATCTCGCTCGAGGCACTTGCCAAACGCACGGCGCAGCTGCCTAGCATCGGGCTGGACGGTGCCGACCCGCCGCTGATTACCACCATTACGGTAGAGAGCATGCGTTCGGGGCTTTTATACGGCACCGCGAGCATGATTGACGGGATGGCGGCACGCTACAGCGAGACGTTTGACACCCCACCCACCATCGTGGCTACGGGCGGCATCTCGGGTGCGGTGGTGAAGTATTGCAGAGAAAACGTGCAGTACGATCCCGATCTGGTACTCGAAGGGCTGTATCTCATCTACAAAAAGAATGCTTAGCACACAAACGGTGTAAATCAATTATCATTGGCGTTTCGCCAATGGTTCGGGTTACAAAGCGGAAGTATTAAGCAATACCACACGCCTTTAATCTGAATCGGTTTAATCCCCTTATTCCTCTTTTTAAAGTGATGCTCGGTTGCTCAGGAAGAAAGGGGGAAGACCATAATTGACTTTATAAATTTGCGTTGCATCCCATACGGGAGCGACAGCAGGAGGAATTGTTATGAACCAAAACACACGGCGCATCCCCACGCGAACCCTGACCATCCTTGGCATCCTGTCCGCAATTGAGATTATTATGGCGTTTACGCCGCTTGGGTCGATCCCCATCGGACCGATTGTAGCAACGCTTGCGCACATACCGGTTATTATAGCGGGTGTGACGCTGGGCGTCGGGGCGGGCGCTTACATGGGCGGACTGTTTGGTCTGCTTAGCTTTATTGTCAACACCATGATGCCTACCGTCACGTCGTTTATCTTCACCCCGTTTTATTCGGTGGGGCAGGTAAGCGGCAATCCTTGGAGCCTTGTTATCTGCTTTGTACCGCGCATCCTGCTCGGTGTTGTGGCGGGTCTTTTGTTCCGGGCGATAGCCGCGCACGACAAGCACAAATACGTTGCGTATACCGTATCGGCGGTTGTTTCATCGCTCGTTCACACCGCACTGGTGCTGGGCGGCTTATACGTCTTCTTTGGCAGAACCTACGCAGAGGTTATCGGGCAGGCGTATGAGGCACTGCTTGGTTTAATCGGCACGGTGGTGCTGACAAACGGCATACCCGAGGCCATCCTTGCCGCCATCCTTGCCGTTGCGGTGGGAAAGGCACTGGAAAAGCTGTCTCGCCGACCGGCGTAAAACCTAGGCTATAACATATTCGCCCCTTTGGCTGCTATGCCAAAGGGGCGTTTTCAATGCTATATTAAGATTCTGCTGTTGCAGTACCGGCATTCCAGCATGTCGGAGGTGCCCGAGTATAGGTGGGGCAGGTAGGTTTCGGCGCGGGTGATGCAGTGCGCGTTTTGGCAGGGGATATCGCCCAGATGCGCATACGGCGCCGGCAGGTAGGGGATGCTGCCATCAAACAGCATGAGTATGAGTGCCATTCGGGCAAAGATGCCGTACCGCGCCTGCCTGAAGTAGATGGCGCGGGGGTCGCTGTCCACCTCGTTGGTTATTTCATCCACACGGGGCAGCGGGTGCATAATCTTTAACACAAACTTTGCGCGGTCGAGCTTTTCAGGGTCGAGGGTGTAAACGTTTTTTTCCCGCTTATACTCCTCCTCCGATGAAAAGCGTTCTTTTTGAATCCTTGTCATGTACAACACGTCAAGCTCGCTTATTGCATCCTCTAAGCTAAATACCTCCTGATACGGTACGCCGTTTGCGTCGAGTATCGTGCGTAGATAGGAGGGGATGCGAAGCTGCTCGGTGGAGATTAAAACAAACCGGTTGTTCTTAAACTGCGACATCGCTTTAATCAAGGAATGGACGGTTCGGCCATTCTTTAGGTCGCCGCATACGCCAATCACCAGGTCGTGCAGGCGTCCTCGTTCGTACTTCAGTGTTACAAGGTCGGTCAGCGTCTGGGTGGGGTGTAGATGACCGCCGTCGCCCGCGTTAATCACGGGGCAGTTCGAGTAGATGGATGCCGCTTTAGCACTACCCTCACTCGGGTGGCGAATAACCAAGATGTCGGCATACGCGCTCATCACACTGATGGTATCCTTAAAGCTCTCCCCCTTTGCCACGGAGGAGTTTTGTGGGTCATCAAAGCCGATGACCTTGCCGCCAAGGCGAAACATCGCTGTCTGAAACGACATCTGCGTGCGGGTAGAAGGCTCATAAAACAAGGTGGCCATAATCTTGCCTTCCAGCCTGCCGTAGTAATCCGACGGGTTTCGGCTGATGTCTCCCGCAAGTGTGATGAGCTTATCCCAATAGCGGGGATGAAGGTCGTCAAGATCGATTAAGTGGGGCAGATTGCTCACGGTGACCATCCCTTTCTCTACAAAGCCTGTGCAATTCTTATCTTATTTTATCATACCGTGCCACAAAAGCAACGGATGAGAGCGATTTTTTGCCCACCGATTTTTCCGATATGAAAACATGGCTTGCATCAAGTAAAAAAGACTGTTACAATAATAACATAGTGGGTCGTAGCAATTAATTTGTATATGGTCACGAATAAATCGTTTAAGAAGCCGTGATTTCGCTTTGCTCGATTTTATCTGGACATTTTTGGGGTTAATTTGCTACAGTAAACAGGGAGGCGCAAAAAGACATGAAAATCTCTACCAAAGGGCGGTACGGTCTGCGCATGATGCTTGATCTCGCGCACAACTATCAAAATGGGCTTGTATCACTCAAGGAGATTGCACAGCGTCAGGAGATTAGTGAAAAGTACCTAGAGCAGATCATCATTCTACTGCACAAAAGCGGACTGATTAGAAGCATGCGCGGTTCTCAGGGCGGTTACGCGCTTGCCAAAAGCCCGGACGAGATAACAGTGGGTGCTGTATTGCGCGCGCTGGAGGGCTCGCTGGTCCCCGTGGATTGTGTGCTGGACGAGTCCTGCCCCCGTACCGGGGGTTGTGCCACGCGCAGATTGTGGAGAAAAATTGCCGATGCGGTGGGGGATATTGTGGACAACACCACCCTTGCACAGCTTGCAAATGAGCCGGATGCAAGCGACTATGTTATCTAATTGTAATGTGTAATATACACTTAACAACAAGGCGATGCAACACATGTGTTTGCATCGCCTTGTTGCTAAGTAAAAATTGCCGCCGCAAGCTGCAGGCATGCGGCGGCGATTCTATTTAAAACATGCGGCCGAACCGCTGCATGTTTGTTGCTATCAGTGACACTACATGGTGAGCACACCGGTCTCGGTTTCGATTAAGAGAAGAATCTGCTCCTCTACGCCGGTCATGGCGTTGATATAAACGAGTACGTTCTGATCGTTATCGCTCTTGCAGCGTACCTCGTAGACATACACCTCATTTTGCCCGCCGGTGGGGATAAGGGCAAGCTGCGTCGAGCCTGGTGTAAGCTTTTTGCTGACAATCTTCATCGCCTGATCCTCCGATATAGCGGGGACGGGGAACTCGCGGTCTTCGCGGTGGTTGGTGATAAACCCGCGTGCCTCAAAGCTGACGATCTCGCCGTTATCCAGCGCAACGCCAACCTTTATCAGGTCGGGATAACACACAACGCCGTTTTGCTCATAGGCAAAGTTGAATACGCAGATGTCGCCTACCGTGTCGTAATAGCTCTGCACCATATTCTCAATACCCAGCATGCGAAGGTACTCGCCTGCCTTTTTGCCCGCATCCTGCACACTGAGCTTTGCCTCGCTCACACCACGCGGGTTGAGCATATAGCAGATGAGGTTACCCTTTTTGGTTACCGAGATGTTTGTGCTATTATAGGTGAAGCAGTAGGACGGCATCTTGCCTTCTTCGTCGGTGTCGTCTTTAATCTGAGATACGTTTGCACCAAGCGCGACGGCGGCCTTTTTGCGCGCGTCCTCGCGGGTAACCTCTTTGGCGTTTTTGGTCAGCAGCGGCTCGCGCTCCATGATATGGTCAGAGAACGGTCCGTCATAGATCAGTGTGGGGTAGCCCTCCATACCGTCTTCCATATCCTGAAACCCGTCGGTGATGGCGGGGGTATCCTCTACCGCATCCCCCTCCTGCTTAATGGCGGCAAATACCTCGCCAATATTCATGCCGCTCATATCCATGTCGTTGCGCATCTCATTGATTTTCTCTGCAACAGTTTTTGCGTAATCACACAGGCTTTGCAGGTTATTCTTTTCCTCGTCGGTGATGTCCTGAGAGGAGGAAAGCTTGCGGGTGAGGCTTTGTGCGTATTCACCCGCCTGAGAGATAAACTTATTGGTGCCATCCAGATTAAACGCCGATACGGGTAGCTGCGAAAGGCTTGCCTTTGCGGCGTCGCAGTCGCGTACCAGCTTGCTGGAAAGCTGCGTCAGCTGAGCGGGGGTGCCTGCATAAACGCTCTTGTTCAGCGTGGTGTTAATCTCGCTCACGTCGTCACTTAGGTCGGAAAGTGCGCGTTGGTAGGTGTATTCCAGATGGGTGCGGTAGTTGTTTGCCTGTGCATACCCTTTTATGATGAACCCGCCCATCAAAAGAAAAAGCGCCGTAAGAAAGCTAGCGGAACGAACCCGGGTGCGTGTTTTCATTGTAAAACAAATCCTTTCCTAATGATTGTTTCAAATGGCGAAAACGGCATCACATCCGCAGTTCGCCGGATATGGAAGTATTTTTCCCTCGCAGGTACGAAATATGTGGAAGGCTGTGAAATTTGTTTGTAATGACAGCGGGGATAAGGTATAATCATTGTATATGTGTTATGGTGTAAAAATGGCGTTAATCATAGGGCTTTTTCACCAAACAATTTGCTTTATATTGCTATACGCAGCGGCGCAAGTCTGTGCTTTTGCAGATGAAATAGGCTGTCGTCTTTCCCGCGCCGCGATAAAGCTGCGGCAGGGAATCGGTGCCCCGCCTTACAGGGCTTTTAGGAGAGACTGCAATGGAAATCTATCTTGACAATAGTGCCACCACCGCCGTTTCGCAGGAGGTCGCACAGGTCGTATACGACGTAATGACAACCAAATACGGCAACCCCTCCTCGTTGCACGGCAAGGGGCTAGAGGCGGAGCTTTTGATAAAAGCGGCGCGTGAGCAGGTTGCAAAGGCGCTGATGGCACCTGCCGACGCGGTGTATTTTACCTCCGGCGGAACCGAGAGCAACAACCTTGCCATCTTTTCCGCTGCAGCAAAGGCGATGCGCGGCGGGGCGAAGCCGCGGATTGTTTCCACCGCGTTCGAGCACCCGTCGGTGCTAGAGCCGCTGCGCAGGTTGGAGGAGCAGGGCGCGGAGCTTATTCTATTGTGCCCGGACAAGCAGGGGCGTATCCCTGCACGGGCGTTTGCAGAGCAGGTGGATGAAAACACGGCGCTTGTTAGCGCAATGGCGGTAAACAACGAGTTCGGTTCGGTGCTCGATGTCATGGAGATTGCAAAGGCGGTCAAACGCAAAAACCCTGAGGTAATCGTTCACTGCGACGCGGTGCAGGCTTTTTGCAAGCTGCCACTGCGTTTTGGCAGCAGCTATATTGACCTTGTTTCGGTCAGCGGTCACAAGCTGCACGCCCCTAAGGGGGTAGGTGCTTTATACATCAACAAACGCTTAAAGCTTGCGCCGCGTGTTTTCGGTGGCGCGCAGGAGAATGGGTTGCGCGCGGGCACCGAACCGGTCGCGTTGATAGCCGGCTTTGGCGAGGCGGCAAAGCTGGCCATGGGCGACTACAACGAAACCACCCGCCATGTACAAGCACTCGCGGTAAGGCTGCGCGAAGGCGTTAAGACACTGCCGGAGGTTGTAATCAACTCCCCCGAACAAGCACTGCCCTACATCCTGAATATATCGGTGCCCGGCGTACCGTCCGAGGTGATGATGCGGTATCTGGAGGAGCATAGCATCTATGTTTCGAGCGGGTCTGCGTGTGGACGCGGCAAAAAAAGCTACGCCCTGCGTTCGGCAGAGCTTGCGCCCGATATTGTGGCAAGTGCTCTGCGCATCAGCCTAAGCCGCTACAGTACGGCCGAGGAGATTGATGTGTTTATAGCCGCGCTCTCTGACGGCATTCGCGCCCTTAAGCGGGGATAGTATTCGCAAATTAACTAGTGAAGTAGGTTATTGATAGATGAACGAGGTTATACTGCTCAAGTTCGGTGAGATTATCCTAAAGGGGCTCAACCGAGGCAGCTTTGAAACGATTCTGCTTAAGAATATCAGGCGCCGCCTGGCAGGTCTGGGCGAGATTGAGCTTTGGAAGGCGCAGTCCACCGTGTATGTGCGCCTACGTGATGAGTTTGCAGATATCGACGAGGCGGAAAAAAGACTTTGCACAGTATTCGGTATCGCCGCGTTGTGCCGTGCAGGGGTAACAGAAAAGGATATTACACAGATTAAGGAAGATTGTGTCGAATACTTTGCAGAAAAACTGGCCGCTGCGCGCACCTTTAAGGTAGAGGCAAAGCGGTCGGATAAAACGTTTGCGCTGATCTCCCCTCAAATCTGTGCTCAGGTGGGGGAGCGGCTGCTGGAGGCTTACCCCCATCTTCGCGTGGATGTGAACAACCCCGACATCATTGTCACCGTTGAGGTGCGCGAGACCGCCGCTTATATTCACGGCAACCGTCTGCCCGGTGCGGGCGGCATCCCTGTGGGGACAAGCGGGCGCGCCGCGCTGTTAATCTCGGGCGGAATAGACAGCCCCGTGGCGGGCTATATGATGAGCAAACGGGGATTGAGCCTGACCGCCATCCACTTTGCAAGCCCCCCGTATACGGGTGAGCGTGCCCGTTTAAAGGTGGAGACGCTGCTGCAAAAGATAGCGTCGTACTGCGGCAGGATTAACTTTATGGTGGTGCCCTTTACCGAGCTGCAGGAGACCATCCGCAGAGAGTGCCCCGAGGATCTGTTTACGATTATCATGCGTCGGTTTATGATGCGTGTCAGCGAGCGCATTGCGACCGACCAAGGCTGCGGCGCACTGATAACAGGCGAAAGCCTGGGGCAGGTGGCAAGCCAGACCATCGCCGCCATTGCGTGTACCGACAGCGCAACTACCCTGCCGGTGTTTCGTCCGCTGATTGGCATGGACAAGGAGGAGATTACAAGAATCTCCCGTAAAATAGACACGTTTGAGACATCCATTCTTCCCTATGAGGATTGCTGTACCGTGTTTACCCCGCGCCATCCCCGCACCCGCCCACGAATGGATAGTGTGATAAAGGCGGAAGAGGCGTCAAATGTGGATTGGGAAGCACTGATTGACCGCGCCGTAACGGGCGTGGAATGCAAGAATATAGACGCATAGTATGCAAGGCTTAACCACTTTGGGGTTTTGTCTACACCAAACGGCATGGAACAGTCAATTAGAATCGGGCTTATGCCTATCTTTGCAAGAAGCTTTGTGTACAGTTCCTGCGAAGACTGGTATTAACCCCTGGTTGACTTGATAAAAGGAGGAGCGAGTGTGAAAGCAAGGATATTACGAATCGGTTCCGTTGCACCCGACGACATCAGAGCCATTCGGTTGCTGGAAAACGAGCTGCGGGCGTTCTCTATCCATACAAGCACCGCCGCGGTATCGCTTACCGATTCGGACGCTTTTTTGGACGCAGTTGGCGACGGGATAGACAACTGCGATATTTTAATCATTGTGGGTGGGCTAAACGACCTTTCGCGTCCGCTTGCCAAAGAACTATTGTGCGATGCCCTTGATATTGCGCTGCTGCCCCACAACCCCAGTGTAGCTCGCCTGCGCGAGGTGTTTGAGCAGACGGGCAGACACTTTGTGGAGGAGGACATCCGCCTCGCGCTCGTGCCCGAGGGGGCGAGGGTGTTCCCAAACACCGTGGGGTTTGTGTCGGGGTTCTCGATGGAATCGCAGGGACAGGCAATTATTATGCTACCCGAAGACGCGAAGGAATGTACCGCAATGTTCACCCAGTCGGTGTGTGCGTATATCCGCAGCGGCACGGGGGGCGAATATGCATTTCGCACCCTACGCCTTGTCGGCATTGATTACGACGCAGCGCAGGGGCTGCTTGATGAGGTCGAGCTTCCGTCGCCCGTTTCCGCTACCCTGATTGATGAGGACGGAGAGCTTGTAATACGGCTGTTCTCAGTTGCGCCGGGGCGTTCGCAAGCACTTGCGCAGGCGGATTCGGCCGCAAAGACCATTTTTGCAAGCGGTATTTCCGCGTATATCTATGGCGGAGACAACGAGTCGCTTGCGGGTGTTGTCGTCAACAAATTAAACCTTGCCAAAAAGAAGATTGCCACCGCAGAGTCGTGCACCGGCGGTCTGCTCAGCGAGCGGATTACCGAGGTTGCAGGTTCCTCCGCAGTGTTTGAATTTGGTGTATCGGCGTATGCAGACAAGATAAAACGGGACAAGCTGGGCGTATCACACAAGTTGATTGAGCGGTATACCTCCATCAGCGAGGAGGTTGCCATCGCCATGGCGGCAGGGGTGCTTACTCAGGCGCGCGCCGACATCGGCATCGGCATCACCGGTCTTGCGGGACCTTCTTCCGACGAGAGCCAAAAGCCGGTAGGGCTTGTGTTTGTCGCGCTGTGTGACAGCAACCGCGTATGGGTAAAGCGACTGATGTTTGACCCCGCAAAGCACAACCGTGACGCCATCCGCACCAAAACGGTGCTCACAGCCTTGGATATGGCGAAACAGTATCTGGATTCTTCTGCGGCAAGCAAGGCGGCGATGGTGCCCTTTTCTGTTCGCAGCAGTAAGAGCTACGAAAAGGCGGCGGCAATGGCTCGCGAGGGATATGACGAGACCTTGCAGGAGCAACCGACAAATCAACACTCCCCGCTTCTGCCCCCCGATATTGCAGAAGAAAAGTTGCCAAAGAAAAAGAGCGCAGGGCGGCGTTTTGTGGAATACATGTTCCCCGTTAAGGGGGACAGCGGTTCTCGCGTATTCTTAAAACTGCTGGCATTATTGCTGTTGCTTGTCTTTTTGGCAAGCGCAGGATATATTGCATACTATTTCGGCTCATCTTACTTCAACCAAAAGCAGGTTGACGAGCTCAATGGGCTTTACGGCGAGGGCGAAATGCCCGAGGGGTATCCGTCGGACTACATACCCTACTTCTCCTCGCTTTACGCAATAAACCCCGACGTCAAGGCGTATATGGAGATTGAAGGCACACAGGTGAAATACCCGGTTGTGCAGGCGGCGGATAACGACTTTTACCTACGCCGTAACTTTACTCGTGAGAGCAACCGCCACGGCATCCCGTTTGTGGATTTTCGCGTGGACGTAAAAGATAGTGCGAACATCGTGGTCTACGGGCACAATATGAAGGACGGGCAGATGTTCGGCGAGCTGCTTAACTACAGCAACCTGGATTATTACAAGCAGCACCCGACCCTTCGTTTTGATACGGTGTACCAAACAGGCATGTATAAGGTGGTCGGAGCATTTATTACCAACGTCAATCCCGCGCATGGTGAGATATTTGACTACACCTCCTTTATTAATCCCCAGACTGAAGACGAGGTAGAGAGCTTTATTAACCAGGTCAAGGCGCGTTCGATTATCGACACCGGTGTGGATGTGAGCGTGGACGACCACTTTGTTACCCTTTCTACCTGTACCTACGAGTTTGACGACGCACGGTTTGTCGTGATCGCACGCAGGGTGCGTGAGGGCGAGAGCGATGTCGTAGAGGTGCTTAGCGCAAAGCGTAATGCACAACCCCTTTACCCGGACATTTGGTATGAGCTGTACGGCGGAGACAAGCCGGAGCTTATCGACAACAGCAGCGCGGGCGCTGAAAACGGCGAAACCCCGCCGCCGCTTATCGCCGAGCCGGATGATGCCATTAGCAGTGACACAAGCTCGGTGGATGCAAGCAGCGTAACCGAACAGTCCTCTTCATCTCGTGAGGAGAGCTCATCGAAAAGCTCTAGCTCTTCCAAGGCGGCGTCCTCCTCTCAGGCAGCTTCTTCACAGGCTTCTTCCAGTGCGCAATCATCCAAATTGCCGGATGAGAGCAGCTCTGCTGCATCCTCTGGTGCTACTTCTTCGGGGGACGCATCATCAGCAGCGTCATCCTCTAAGGCATCGTCCGCGGCGGCTTCTTCGTCTAAGGCATCTTCCACTAAGGCAAGTAGCAGCTCTTCGCAGCCCAGCAGCTCGGTCAGCTCAGACGTGCTCGGGATTGGTACCGGCGAGAAGCTGACGGTGTATGCAGGCGGCAGCGTGGTGACCGACGACGCGTACACCATCCTGTGCAAGGTGGTGGCAAACGAGTTAAACGACACCATTCACACCGAGGCGCTCAAGGCGCAAGCGGTTGCGGCGCACAGCTTTATTGTAAACAGCATGAACAGCGGAAGCACCCCATCGGTGGGCTTTCGAACCCCCTCCACCAAGATTAAGAACGCGGTTGCGGAGGTTTTGGATCAGCTTGTATATGTAAACAACCGTGTGGCGTATACCCCCTATTTTGCCATCGCGGCGGACTACACCAACTCATCCAGAGACGTTTGGGGCGGCTCGTATTCCCACTTAGTCAGCGTGCCGAGTGAGTATGACTACAAGGCAACGGGGTATAAGCGCACCGTAACACTCAGCGAATCGGTTGTAAGAAGCAAAGTGTCTAGCTATTTTGGTAGGGAGCCCGAGGGCGACCCGTCCGACTGGTTTACGGTCGAAAGCTATACCAGCGGTGACTACAACGACAAGATGAGCATCGGCGGCATCTCCACCACAGCAAGGGTAATCCGCGAAAAGGTGCTGGTAAACAGCGGTGCGTTTAGCCTGCGCTCAACAAAGTTTGACGTGGAATACAACGGCACAGACTTTACCTTCACCACCTACGGCTATGGTCATGGTGTGGGTATGAGCCAGATGGGCGCGCATGGCTACGCTACATACGCCGGATGGGATTACAAGCAGATACTCGAGCACTACTATACGGGGGCAACCGTAAAATAAACATAAGAGCAGGGATTACATGAAAACCTTACCGATAAAAAACACAGGGCTTACAGTGCCCGTCATTGGCATCGGCTGTATGCGGATGGGCACAATCTCAAACAATGAGGCGCACAGGGTGGTGAAAACAGCCCTTGAATTAGGGCTCAACTTTTTTGACCACGCCGACCTATACGCACAGGGACGCTCAGAGGAGATCTTTCGTGCCGCTATGGGCATGGGAGATGTGCGACGTGAGGACGTCATTCTACAGTCCAAATGCGGCATACGCAAAGGGATGTATGATTTTTCAAAGGAGCATATCATCCAATCAGCTGAGGGCAGTCTGAAACGCCTAGGCACCGACTATCTGGATATTTTGCTCCTGCACCGCCCCGATGCCCTGACCGACCCCGAGGAGGTTGCACAGGCGTTTGATGTTCTGCACGCATCGGGAAAGGTGCGCTATTTTGGGGTGTCCAACCACAATCCCATGCAGATAGCGCTATTGCAAAAACACCTGTCACACAAGCTGGTTGCAAACCAGCTACAGCTAAGTATTACAAACGCAGGTATGATTCGCAGCGGGCTGAACGTCAACATGGAAAACGACGGGGGACTCAACCGCGACGACAGTGTGCTGGATTATTGCCGTCTTAACGATATCACTGTTCAGCCATGGTCGCCGCTGCAGTACGGATTCTTTGAAGGCGTATTTGTCGGTTGCGACAAGTTTCCAAAACTTAATGAGGAGCTCTCTCGGGTGGGTGCACAGTATAGAATAACACCCACTGCGGTTGCCATTGCGTGGCTGATGCGTCACCCCGCCCGCATGCAGCCCATAATCGGTTCGATGAACCCAGATCGCATTGGGGAGATTGCCCGCGCAGCAGAGGTCACAATCACTCGACAAGAGTGGTACGACATCTATCGTGCGGCTGGCAATCAGCTGCCGTAATCAAAAAATTGTCAAAAAAAAACGGCTCTCTGTCAATAGTAGTGGTGCAGGAAAAGGAAAGAATGGGAACGAAAAAAGCAGCTAAGTTTGCGTTAAGCAGGCATAGCTGCTTTTTGATGATTGAAAACATGAAGGATTCTGTTTCTG
>JAEZVA010000020.1 GCA_023443315.1 Bacillota bacterium
GCGAGATTAAGCGACTGACCGAGCTGATGAAAACGCCCTACATCATGTTCCCGGACACCAGCGGTGTGATGGACTCCCCGATGACCGGACGCTACGAGATGTACCCGAAGGGCGGCACCACCCTGCCACAGATAACAGAACTGGGCGATTGCAGCCTAACGCTGGGGCTTGGTGTGATTACCAATCAGGAGCCCGCGAACGATTTAGAGCGCAAATGCGGCGTTGAATACAAGATGCTGCCCGCCCCCATTGGCATCACCAACACCGACGCGTTTATCACCGCGTTGTCTCAGTTTTCTAAAAACGAGGTTCCCTACTCCATCGAGGAGGAGCGTGGGCAGCTCATAGACGTAATGCTTGACGCAAACCAGTATTACCACAAGAAGAAGGTCGCCATCTTCGGAGACCCGGACACCGTGCTGGGGCTTACCTCGCTGGTACTTGAAATGGGTATGATTCCAATGTATGTGGTAACCGGCACCCCAAAGGCGGAGTTCACGCGCCTTTGCGAGGCACTGTTTGCAAAGTTTGGTGTGTCGGGCTGTACTGCTAAGGACAACGCCGACCTATTCGAGCTCCACCAGTGGATTAAGAACGGCCCCGTAGACCTGCTCATCGGCAACTCGTTCGCAAAGCAGATTGCGCGGGCGGAGGATATCCCTCTGGTTCGCGCGGGCTTCCCAATTATTGACCGCTATGTGCATTCCTACATGCCGCTGGTGGGCTACAAAGGGGCAATGCGGTTAATCGAGATGATTACAAACGCCCTGATGGATCGGCAGGATCGCGACTGCGCCGACGAGGACGTCGAGATGGTCATGTAGCGCAACCGGCACCGCACAGGCTTAGTTTTATTAGCACCTCCCCCACCCATTCTATGAAACGCATACGACCTGTTTCTTTCCGAATCGCAGCTTGGGTGGGGGCATTTAATTTCAGAGATGATTATATAAAGGGCATACCGCAATGGGGCGTTTCAACACCCCGTCGCGGCGTGCCCTTTCGTGTTTAATAAGGCAATGATTCTTATTCGGATCAGGCAAAAGGAGGCGGACAGATGCAGCAGGCAAAGATTCTTAAAGAGCGAAAGGGCTCCATCCTGCACGGTGAGGGCTGCGGAGGGGACGGACGCGGCATCAGCTGCGAAAAGGCAAGCGTATCGGGTGCGGTAAGCCAGCGCGCATGCGTATACTGCGGCGCACGCGTAGTGCTTAACCCCATTACCGACGCATACCATATCGTGCACGGTCCCATCGGCTGCGCAAGCTACACCTGGGACATTCGCGGCAGCCTTTCCAGCGGCTCAGAGCTGTTTCGCAACAGCTTTTCCACCGACCTGCGGGAAAAGGATATTGTGTTCGGCGGCGCAGAAAAGCTGACCGACGCCATCGATGAGCTGGTGAAGAAGCACGCGCCGCGCCTTATCTTTGTATATGCCACCTGTATCGTGGGGGTTATCGGCGACGATGTGGAGGCGGTGTGCCGCCTAGCGGAGCAACGCTACGGCATTCGGGTTATCCCCGTAAAGGCACCCGGGTTTTCGGGCACCAAAAGCCTTGGCTACAAGATGGCGTGCAACGCCCTGATGCAGTACCTTCTGCCCCACAAGGACATTCCAAAGCAAGCCGGCGTAAACATCTTAGGCGACTTTAACCTTGCCGGTGAGATGTGGATTATAAAGAATTATCTCAAGCGCATCGGCATCCCTGTAATCTCCACCATCACGGGCGACGCGACCTGCGACACCCTGGCACAGGCGCCCTCGGCAAGCTTAAACATCGTTCAGTGCGCGGGCTCAAGCACCTACCTTGCCAACCAGATGCAGGACGAGATGGGTATCCCCTTTCTGAAGGTCAGCTTTTTCGGGATTGAGGACACCACAAGCTCCCTGCTGCGCATCGCACAAGCGATGGGTGACCCCGCAGCCGAACAAAAGGCGCAGGAATTTACGTTTGCGCAGAAGAAACGGCTTCAAGGGTTTTTGGATAAATACCGCCCCCGCCTTGCGGGAAAAAAGGCCGCCATCTACGTGGGCGGAGGGTTTAAGGCAATCTCACTGATAAGGCAGTTTAACGAGCTTGGCATGAAGACCGTTGTGGTGGGAACCCAAACCGGCAGCAAGGAGGACTACGACATCATCGAAGGTCTGGTGGGTAGCGACACCGTCATTTTAGACGACGCAAACCCGGCGGAGCTTGAGACGTTTATGAAGCAGAAGGGAGCGGATATTCTGGTGGGAGGCGTGAAAGAACGTCCGCTTGCCTATAAGCTGGGTATTGCGTTTTGCGACCACAACCACGAACGCAAGCACGCGCTGGCGGGGTTTGAGGGCGTAGAAAACTTTGTTCGGGAGATTCACCTTTCCATGAACAGCCCCGTTTGGTCGTACACCGCCCGTTTTACCGAAAAGGAGTGATACCATGAGCCAAAACTTAACCGAGCTTACCGTAAATCCCTGCAAGATGTGCATGCCGATGGGTGCCGTCACCGCGCTGTACGGCATAAGTCGGTGCATGTCGCTGCTGCATGGTTCACAGGGCTGCAGTACCTACATCCGCCGCCACATGGCAACCCATTACAACGAGCCGGTGGACATTGCATCCTCCTCCTTAACCGAGCACGGCACCGTGTTTGGCGGGGAGGATAACCTGATAAAGGGGCTTGAAAATCTCATCGAGCTGTATCACCCCCGCGTCATCGGGGTACCGACCACCTGCCTTGCGGAAACCATCGGCGAGGATATTCCCGCCATCATTCACCGCTTCTACGAGAGCCACCCCGATCGTGGGGTAACGATTATACCCATAGCCACGCCCGGCTACGGCGGCACCCAGTACGAGGGCTTTTTTGCCGCACTGCGCGCCGTGGTTTCGCAGATAGAGATGAACAGCGAAAAGAACAATAAGATTAACATCATCACGGGGCTGCTCTCCCCCGCCGATACCCGTTTTCTAAAAAATCTGCTTGACCAGACCGGGCTTGATTACATCCTGCTGCCCGATATCTCGGATAATCTTGACGGCATGCACAGCGAGGACTACGACCGCCTGCCGTCGGGCGGCACCCCACTTGAAGAGATTGCGCTGATGGCGGGCGCGCGAATGACCATTGAGTTTTCCGCCTTTGTACCGAGCGCCCTATCCCCCGCGAAATATTTAAAGGAGCGGTTTGGCGTGCCCTATGTGCGTATGAATATGCCTGTGGGGCTGCGAGATACCGATGAGTTTTTGCACCGACTAACCCTGCTGGGCGGGGTGATACCAAAAAGTGTTCAGCAGGAACGCGGTCGATTTGTGGACGCGATGATTGATTCCCACAAGTACAACGCAAACGGGCGCGCCGCCGTATTCGGCGAGCCGGATTTGGTTTATGCCGTTGTGCGGCTGCTGTGTGAAAATGGCGTCGTGCCGGTTATTGCCGCCACGGGCAGCGCGTGCAAGGGCTTTTCGGACTTGGTTTCACCCGAGGTCGGCAAGGCGGCGGAGGATGCCTTTGTAGCGCGTTTCTCCGTTTGTGACGACACCGATTTTGACAAGATTGAACGGTTATCCCTCGAGCTTGGCGCAAACCTTCTTGTGGGCAGCTCCGACGGTCGTCGTATAGAAGAAAAGCATCACATCCGTCTGGTGCGCTGCGGCTTTCCTATCCACGATCGCATCGGCGGGCAACGCATCCGCATGCTCGGCTACTCCGGTTCGCTTGCGCTGCTTGACCGCATTACAAACGCGATGCTGGAGAAAACCGAACACACCTACCGCGAGGAGCTGTACGGCAAATACTTTAGTGCCGAAAAGACGCTCTCCTCCCTGCAAGGAGCAACTATGACGTACGAACCGCTTTCGCCCGCGCTTGCCACGGCAAAAACCGAACGCCACCCCTGCTTTAACTGCGGTGCGAGCAAGAACGCGCGCATCCATCTGCCCATTGCGCCAAACTGCAACATACAGTGCAACTACTGTGTTCGCAAGTTCGATTGCCCCAACGAAAGCCGCCCGGGGGTCACGACCGAAATACTATCCCCCGAGCAGGCGTACGAAAAATACGTTGCCGTCAAGGAGCGTATGCCAAACCTGACTGTGGTGGGCATTGCGGGACCCGGAGACGCGCTGGCGGATTTTGACCGCACCAAAAAGACCCTCTCGCTGATTCGTGCCTATGACAAGGAGGTGGTGTTCTGCCTTTCCACCAACGGGCTGATGCTGCCGATGTACGCCCAGGAGCTGATTGACCTTGGTGTAAGCCATGTGACCGTTACCATGAACACCATAGACCCCGCCATCGGGGCAAAGGTCTATAAGCACATCGACTACATGGGCACGCGCTATACGGGCGAAACGGGTGCCGCCGTACTTCTCGCAAACCAGCTTACGGGGCTAAAATACCTGACAACGCGGGGGGTTGTGTGCAAGGTGAACATCGTCGTGCTCAAGGGCATTAATGACCACCATATCGAGGAGGTGGTTAAAACGGTCAAGGAGCTGGGTGTAACCATCACAAACATCATGCAGCTGATTCCCGTTGCGGGCAGTGCGTTTGAAAGCCTGCCGCTGGTTAGCAACAAGGAGATTACCGCGCTGCGAAAAACCTGCGAAGGGCACATCAAGCAGATGTACCACTGCCGCCAATGCCGTGCCGATGCGGTGGGCACACTGAACAACGACCTTTCCATCGAGTACCGCGGCTGCACCGGATGCGGGGACAAAGAAAAAGAGAAAAAGGAGCAGACCGTTCCCCTAAAGACCTTTGCGGTGGCCTCGCGCTCGGGCATTCTGGTCGACCAGCACTTCGGGCATGCGGAGGAGTTCTTTATCTACGAAAGCGACGGCGAGGTCGTGCGATTTAAAGAGAAGCGACCCGTAGCCAAATACTGCACGGGCGCCGAAAACTGCGAAGACAAAACGGGCAAGATGGAGGATATTCTGTACACTGTCTCGGACTGCGACGGCGTGCTGGCTCTGCGTATCGGTGTATCGCCCTCCGAAAAGCTCAGCGAAAAGGGCATACGCATATTTACCACCTACGACCGCATTGAAGACGCGGTAAGAAGTGCCGCGAGGGATTCGATCGGGCAGGTACCCCTGCAGGGTGCTTGACCCTGCAGGCAATTACCAAACGAGCAACTGCCTTCGGGCTAATAATATGTAACAAACGGGAGGAACTGAATATGGTCACACCAAAGTATCATGTTTTTGTATGCACCAGCTGCCGCATAGACGGCACGCAGAAGGGGTTATGCGCCACCAAGCAAAGCACCGAGATCATCAAGCGGCTGATGGAGGAGATTGAAGACAGGGATCTGTCCGGGGACGTTATGGTGAACAACACGGGCTGTTTTGGCATCTGCAGCCGTGGTCCCGTCATGGTGGTGTACCCCGAAGGCACGTGGTACGGCAACCTGACGCCCGATGACATTGAAGCAATTGTCGAGAATCATTTTGAAAACGGCGAGCCGGTGAAGGAGCTTATAATTTAGCACACACTTTATCACGCAAAAAGGAGGTGGCGGCCTTGATACAGATTACCGATATGACCCTCGCCTGTCTGGATGATTATAACCCCTCCGGCGAGCAGCTGCGCAAGCTGTGCGGGCTGCTGCTTCGTGTGGGCAGCGACTGGCTGGAGCTCTCGGTGCGTGCATACGAGGCGATGGGAGACCTGCCCGAACAGGGAAAATACCTGCTGCGCTGCCATAGCCTTGCCCAAACACAGCACTACCCCCAGTTTTCGCGTTATGTGCTGAGAAAAACGGGTCTTGCGGCACCCGCCAATGTGCTAGAGGAGGTTCGGGTTAACGACATCTGCGAGCTAAACTTTCTTAACCAGTTTTTTTCGCTTGAAAACGTTCGGATTAGGGGGCTTGACGACCTGTTGACGCACGATTACCCCGCCGCATTTTCAACCATCAGCGCTGCGGTCAAGGGCAAGGTTCAGCTCTGCCCCGAAAACGAGTACGACTGTGCGACGGCTATTGCGGTAGAATGGATGTTGCAGGGCGGGCGAGAGCTTGCAGCAAGCTTTGCCGGGGTAGGCGGTGTTGCCCCGCTCGAGGAGGTGCTGATTGCCCTGCATGTCGTCGCCCGGTACCGCCCCACCCTGAGTGTGGCGGTATTTGCCGATATACGCCGTTTGATGGAGGAGATAACCGGGCAGCGCGTTCACCCAAACAAGCCGGTAATCGGCGAGGCAATCTTTGATATGGAGGCGGGTATTCACGCAGATGGCATCGCGAAAAACCCGCTGACCTACGAGCCGTTTCGCCCCGAACTGGTGGGCGGCAACCGTAGGCTTGTGGTAGGTAAGCACTCGGGCAGCAACGCGGTTGTCCTCAAGATGAAGGAGCTTTTGCTTCCCCCTTCGGGCATCGACCCAAAGACACTGCTTACGAGTGTGCGCAACAAGAGCATTTCGCTAGAGCGCAGCCTGACCGACGCGGAGTTTTCGCAGCTGTATTATGAGATGCAAGAGGGTAACACCAAAACGCAAGGAGGGGAAGACAAATGATGCCTAAGCGTTTTATCGTCGACACCACCCTGCGCGACGGAGAGCAAAGCCCTGGGTACGCGCTCTGCAAGGAGAACAAGCTGCTTATTGCGGGACTACTTGATGACGCGGGGGTTTACCAGATTGAGGCGGGTATCCCCGCCATTGGCAGCTGCGAAAAGGACGCGATTATCGAGATGAAGGCGCAGGCAAAAAACGCCCTAATCTCCACCTGGAACCGCATGCACCTTGACGACATCCGCCATTCGCTGGACTGTGCACCCGACATCATCCACATCAGCGTGCCGGTTTCATACACGCAAATCTACACAAAGCTGCGCAAGAACAAGACATGGATTGTAAACAAGGCATGCGAGGCAGTAAGCTTTGCCCTTGGCGGCGGAGCAAAGGAGGTTACGGTAGGGTTTGAGGACGCATCGCGCGCGGACTCCTCCTTTTTGTTCTCGCTCGCGGTTACGCTGCGGGATCTGGGCGTGCGCCGCATTCGCTACGCGGATACCGTAGGGGTGCTCACCCCCTCCCGCACGACGACCTCTATCAGCGAGCTGATAGCAAACACGGGACTGGACGTAGAGATGCACAGCCATAACGATCTGGGTATGGCTGTTGCAAACTCGCTTACCGCCGCCAAGGCGGGCGCGCGGTATATCGACACCACCATCATGGGAATAGGGGAGCGAACAGGCAACTGCGATATGCAGAAGCTTGTTCATGTGTGTGAGGGGTTGTATTCTGTCGGGATGAATCGACTGACCGCTCTGGTCATCGAGGATAGATGCATGGGCATTTTAGCGAAAAGGAGAGAAGAATCATGAAACGGCTTTCTCTACTGCTTGCGGTCATGCTGATGACCGTCGTACTGTTTGCCTGCGGGCAAGGAGGTGGCGAAGCGCTGCCACAAACCTCTGCTCCCGCGCCCTCCTCCGAGGAGTCGGTATTCAAAGAACCCGCAGTCGAGCCGATGGAGCTGTTTGTGTGCGCCGCCGCCAGCCTGACCGATGCGCTGACCGAGATTGCGGCAAACTACAAGGCGGTGGCGCCGAACATAACGCTCACATTCTCGTTTGCCTCAAGCGGCGCCTTACAGACCCAGATTGAGGAAGGCGCGCCCGCCGACCTATTTGTTTCCGCTGCGCAAAAACAGATGGATGCGCTGGCTGAAAAAGACCTGATTGTACCCGAAAGCCGCAGAAACCTGCTTGTAAACAAGGTGGTTTTGATTGTTCCAGCTAACGGGGGCGACACTGCCTTGACGTTTGCAGATGTAGCGACCGACAAGGTGCGCGTCATCGGTGTTGGCGAGTTTGCTTCGGTGCCTGTGGGGCAGTACTCCGAGGAGGTGTTTACCTTCCTTGGTATTATTGACGCGGTAACCGCAAAGGCAAACTACGGCTCGGATGTGCGCGCCGTGCTGACGTGGGTGGAATCGGGCGAGGTAGACTGCGGCGTGGTATACGCCACCGATGCCGCCACAACCGATAAGGTGGTCGTGACCGCCGAAGCACCTGAGGGCAGTCACAAGCCGATTGTGTACCCGTGCGCAGTAATAAAGGCTTCTAAGCACGCCGCTGATGCGCAGGCGTTTTTGGAGTATCTCGCCGGCTCGGACGCAGGGCGTGTCTTTGAACAATACGGATTTGCCTTAAGCTGATTACATGAATCTGTTTGCAAGCCGACCGTAAGAATGCGGTCGGCTTGCAATATATAACACACCGAAAGGGGAACGTTATGCCGGAGCTGTCGCCATTAATCATTTCGTTGCAAACCACTGTGGTTGCAACCGTCATCACCTTTGTGCTAGGGCTCTTTGCCGCGCACCGGGTGGCGCGAATGCGTCGGTTTAAGGGGTTCATCGACGGGTTATTTACCCTGCCCATGGTGCTGCCGCCCACGGTGGTCGGCTTCTTTTTGTTGCTACTGCTAGGCAAGAACAGCCCGTTTGGTAAGCTGCTGCAGCTGTTTGACACCTCGGTTGTATTCACATGGGGCTCCACGGTCATTGCCGCCGTGGTGGTGTCCTTTCCGCTGATGTACCGCACGGTACGCGGTACGTTTGAGCAGCTTGACCCCAACCTGGTATATGCTGCGCGCACACTCCGAATGTCCGAGACACGGATATTCTGGCGGGTTATCCTACCTAACTCCTGGTCCGGCATTGCGGCGGGTACGGTGCTGAGCTTTTCGCGAGCGCTGGGTGAGTTCGGCGCAACCATCATGATTGCGGGCAACATCCCGGGGCGCACCCAGACGATGTCCACCGCCATCTACACCGCCGTACAAAGCGGCAACCGATTGGCCGCCTACCGATGGGTGGCAATTATTATGGCAATCTCGCTCATCAGCATGCTGGTGATGAACCGCTGGGTAAGCAAGGCCTCAAAAGGCGCGCAGCGCATGGTGGAGAGTTAATAACAGTAAGGTGGTGAACTGCTTTTGTCGGTTTATGTGGATATGAAAAAGAACCTTGGCGGCTTTGTGCTGGATGTGCAGTTGGAGGCAAAAAACGAGACGCTTGCCCTGCTGGGCGCGTCCGGCTGCGGCAAGAGCATGACGCTCAAATGTATTGCGGGTATCGAACGACCCGACAGCGGGCAGATTGCAATAAACGGCACGATAGTGTTCGACGCGAAAAAAGGCATTAACCTCTCGCCCCAGCAGCGTAAAACGGGGTATCTGTTCCAAAACTACGCCCTGTTCCCAAACATGACGGCACAGGAAAACATCGCGTGTGCGGTAAAGCGCCCAAAACACGAACGGGCGGCGGTGGCAAACAGATGGCTTGGCTCGTTTTATCTTGATGAGCTGAAAAACCGCTACCCGCACCAGCTTTCGGGTGGGCAACAGCAACGGGTGGCACTTGCAAGGATGCTTGCATCCGAGCCGGATATCCTGATGCTGGATGAGCCGTTCTCTGCGCTGGACAGCTTTTTGCGGTGGCAGATGGAGCAGGAGCTGCGCAGCGTGTTGGAACAGTTTGGCGGCACCGCACTGTACGTCTCGCACAACCGCGACGAGGTGTACCGCTTGTGCGACCGAATCGCGGTTATCAGCGACGGGCGGGTATCCGCCGTAGGCGAAAAATGGGCGTTGTTTGACTGCCCAGGGGTTGTTTCTGCCTGCCTGTTGACCGGCTGTAAGAACATCTCGCCCGCAAAACAGGTTGGCGATGCGACACTGGAGATTGCTCAGTGGGGACTTCGCCTGAAAACCACGCGCCCCATGCCGGACGATGTGGCATCTGTCGGGATACGGGCACACACCTTGGAACGTGCGCAGAGTGTAAGCGAGCCAAACGCCTTTGCGTGCCGGATTGTACAGGTGATTGAAGACACCTTTTCGATGATTGTAATGGTAGAACCGCTTACCGCCGCACAGCAGGGAACCGGCAGCCTGCTTCGTTGGGAGGTAGCAAAAAATCAGTGGACGCAGCCCGGCGGCCGAACGCTGTTGCTTAAAATCTCGCCCGAGCACGTTCTGCCGCTGCAAAACGGGTGACATAGAAAAGTTAAGCACAATATCCTTTTATGCTTAATAAATATTTACCAATTTGATTTATAACTGCAATTAAGCCACCATCGCCCTTCGCTTTGCAAGCAAACTGGCTATAATAAAGTAAGAACACCACGCCGTTTAAAAACGACGTCAATAACAACATGATTTGGGAGGTAACCAAAATGCCGGCTTTTGCAAACCCCTTTCAGGGAAACGTGGAGCGTAAGCTGAACACCGAGGAGTTAATTCAGGCGATTCGTCTTGACATCGCTGGGGAGCTTGAGGCAATCTATGTGTACGACGCACATGTTCAAGCGACCGACAATGTTGTGGCTAAAAAGATTCTTGCCGATATCCGCGATGAGGAAAAGGCGCATGTGGGCGAGCTGATGACCCTGTTGCGTGTGCTTGACCCCAAGGAGGCAGAGCTGTTCTTTGAAGGCGAGGAAGAAGTACGCGAAATGCTTGCCGACCTTGGCATCTCGGAGAAGGCAGCGCCTGCCAAGGACGACGCGCCTGCCCCCAAAACGGTTGGCAGCCTGCTGGATTAAGCACAGATAACGAAGGAGGAACAACGCATGAACTATCTTTCGAGAGACGGCGCACCCGTTTCGGCACTGTTGTGGCAGCAGATTGATGACACGGTCGTTCAGTCTGCGCGCCGTGTACTAACCGCTAGACGCTTTTTGCATCTGTTCGGACCGCTGGGCATCGAAACACAGAGCATTCACATTGATAAGGTCGGCGCCGTGGAGGAACAGGCAAGCGATGGCATGATATTAACAAAAGGCAGACGTTATGTTCAGATCCCCACCCTGTACCACGACTTTACCCTGCTGGCAAAGGATTTGGAGACCAGCGAAAAGCGCGGCTTTGCACCCGACCTTTCCGCAGCCGTAGTAGCCGCGCAATACGCCGCCTTTGCGGAGGATAAGCTTATCTTTTTAGGCGATAAAGCGGCGGGTTACGAGGGTCTTTTAACCGCCACGGGCGCAAATAAGATTAAAAAGAGCGACTGGGCAACCGGAGAAAACGCGTTTTCCGACATTGCCGCAGGGCTGGAAACACTGGTACAAAAGGGTGTTTACGGCTCGTACGCGCTGGCGCTCAGCCCCGACCTGTATACCGCGTTGCAGCGTCTGCAACCGGCAACGGGACTACTTGAGACCGACCGCATCGCAAAGCTGGTGGACGGACGCCTGTACAAAACCCCCGTGCTCGGCAAGGGCAAGGCGGTACTGGTGGGCGCAGAGCCCGGCAACATGGATCTGGCAGTCGGGCAGGATATGGCGACCGCGTATCTGGAGCAAAAAGACCTTAACCACTGCTTCCGCATCCTAGAGACGGTGCTGCTGCGGGTAAAACGCGGCGAGGCCATCGTCGTATTTGAATAATACCCTATTAATAATAGTACAACGGGTATTGCCGAACTAGCATCGGCAATACCCGTTGTTTTTTGTACCATCACTTAGACTAGCCCTAATCGCAGTTTGATTTATTATAAGCCAACAGCCTGCCCTGCTTGCCCGCTTTTTCGATTGCCCCCACCGAACACAACACGTTAAGCGCCGTTTGTGCTTTGTGCAGGGGCAACTTGGCTGCGGCGGCATAATCCTTTGAGGTGAACGGGTCAGTCAGTGTGTGCGGTATCAGCTGCGCGTACTGCGCGGGGGTATCGATGCGCAGCACGCCTGCAAGGGCTACTGGTATGCGCTCGCTGCGGGTAGAGCCGCGCTTTTTGTCCTTGCTCCAGCCGTTTAGGCGGCGGTAATCCTCCACATCAACCAGTAAGATATGAAGCCTCAGGTTTGGGTGGCTTAGCAACGGCTTAATCTTATACAGCTCATAAAACGCCTCATACGCCGTGCCCGTTTTGGGGGAGCGGCGTTTTTTGCTCACCTCCCCTGTCTCCTCGTCAATCCACGACAGCCATTTGGTATGCGCCATCGGGTACACCACCGTTACCGTGCCGAGCGTGAGAAAGTAGGCTAACTTTTTGCGCAGCTTATCAAAGCCGCGCGTCTGTATCTCCAGTATGCCGTCCCCACACAGGATGTCGGCGACAAACCGTCCGACGGGCACCTCATGGGTGCTTTTGTCGGGGCTGAGCCAGTGCTTGAGTACGGCATGCAGGGTCTTTTCCCCTAAGGTGCCGATGCCCCCAGTCCCGCTTCTCTCGGTCATAACGGCTTGGCAGGCAGTTTCAAAACGCTGGTTGTCCATCGGCAGTTTCCCCCATAACGGCTATCCATTTTCTATATGGTAGCATGTGTGCGAGTTGTTGTCAAAATAATCAAGACCTGCCCTGTACAACAAAAATAGCTTGTGGTATTCTTAACAATAGAAGATTGTATCTATATTTCATCCTTTTTACCACAAGCCCAAACGAGTATATTAACCAAATATTACACCGCGTGAAAATAGCGGTAGGAAACGGAGAGATGGCGTTGAACGACTTTAAAAACGGAGCAGTCATGTTCACCCTGGGGGGACTTGTTGCGGCATTCGTTATTGCACAATCGGTATTCTTTCTAGTAAAGGCGGTCAGGCAGGGGCGGGCACTTGGTATTGAGGGCAAGGTGATGAAAAAGGCGGCATTTTCATCCATACTCTTTACCATTACCCCGTCTATCTCTATCCTGCTTGGACTGGTTACCCTCTCTAAGGCGCTCGGGGTCGCGCTGCCTTGGATACGCCTGAGTGTTTTGGGCGCCGTTACATATGAGCTGCCCGCCGCAGAGGCGGCCGCAAACGCGTTCGGGCTTTCGATATCGGGCAGCATCGCCGACCCGAAGGTGTTTTCCGCCATCATATGGGTTATGACTACGGGATGCATCACCCCGCTTATCATCGTGCCGCTGTTTTTAAAGAAGCTGCGCGGTGGGCTTACCAAGATGAAGAAGCGCGACCAAAAATGGGGCGACATCTTTATGACGGCGCTGTTTCTCGGTATGATCTCGGCGTTTTTAGGCATGGGCGTTTCGGGCGGACTGATGCCGGTGCTTACACTGCTGAGCTCCGCCTTGATTATGGTGGCATGCGGCGTGATTATAAAAAAGAGCGGTGCCGAGTGGCTTAGAAACTACGCGCTACCCTTTAGCATGATCGGCGCGATGGCGCTTGCCATTTTGTTTCACTCAGTGATATAAGGGGGCAAAAATAATGAAAAGAAGCTATGAAGATTCGGTACATTTCATGGGCAGGATTTGGATGGTTGCGGCACTTGCTATCATGTATGCTGTGCCCATTGTGTTTAGCCTTTTTTATGGCGTGTGGCCCGACCCCGTTAAGGTTTTGCAGGGGCTTTTGGGCGTAGCGCCGATCTTTTGGACGGTGTGCGCCATAGAGGTGTTTACCTACGCGCCGATGCTCGGCAACGCGGGAACCTATCTCGGCTTTGTGACGGGCAACCTGACAAACCTAAAGGTGCCCTGCGCACTATCCGCCATGGAGGGTGCGGCGGTTGCCCCCGGCAGCGACGAGGGAGAGGTTATCTCCACCATCGCGATTGCGGTATCGTCCATTACCACCACGCTGATTATTGTGGCGGGTGTTCTGCTGCTGATTCCGCTTACCCCCCTGCTTGAATCCCCCACCCTTAAGCCAGCGTTTGACAACATCCTGCCCGCGCTGTTTGGCGGACTTGGCGTTGTGTATATCTCAAAGAGCTGGAAGATTGCAGCCACCCCGTTGCTTGCTATGATACTCCTGTTCATCCTTGTGCCGTCGCTTGCGGGCTCGGTGGGTATTTTGGTTCCCGTCGCGGCGTTAATCAGCATTGGCACAGCCCGGCTTCTGTATAAAAAGAACCTGTTGTAACAAGTAACTGCCTCTTAGAAAGGACTGGTTTAGCATGCCGTACAGCAGAGCGGTGGAGTCTTTATCAAAGATGATTACCTACAAGACCATCTCGGTTCGGGGCGAACCCGACGCAAACCGCGAACAGTTTGATGGCTTTCGCGCATACATAAAGGAGCGTTACCCCAGCGTGTTTACCCACTGCACCTTCGAGCAGGTGGGGCCCAGCGGACTTCTCTTACACCTTGCGGGCAAGCGCAGTGACAGCCCCAGTGCCCTGATGGCGCACTACGACGTGGTGGAGGTCAGCGACGGTTGGCAGCACCCCCCGTTTGACGGCGTGATTGAGAACGATGTTTTATGGGGACGCGGCGCTATCGACACAAAGGTTACGCTTTGCGCTGTTTTGGAGGCTACAGAGCGTCTGCTTGGCGAAGGCTTTGCCCCGCAAAACGACCTGTACCTTGCATTTTCGGGCGACGAGGAAATTATGGGTCCTTCCGCCTCGGCGATTGTGGATTTGTTCGAGCAGCGTGGCATCCGGCTTGGGTTTGTGCTCGATGAGGGCGGTGCTATTGTATCGGGCATCTTCCCCGGTGTAACGAAGGATTGCGCGGTGATCGGCATTGCCGAGAAGGGCATGGCAGACCTGATGCTGACCGCACAGTCGACCGCGGGGCATGCCTCCGCACCGCCTAACACAACGGCCTTGGGCAAGGTGGCAAAAGCCATCTGCCGCATTGAGGCAAACCCGTTTCGGCAGCGTCTGGTGCCACCTGTGCGCAGCATGCTGTCAAAGCTCGGTAAAAACTCCGAGAAGGGTGCAATCCGCTTTATCTTTACAAACCTGTGGCTAACCGCCCCGATTGTAAAGCTGATATTCAAAAAGAGCGGCGGCGAGCTTGCGGCAATGACCCGCACTACGACTGCGTTTACCATGGCAAAGGGCAGCTCTCAGGCAAACGTTTTGCCCAAAAGCGCATCCGCCACCGCAAACTTTCGCATCCTGCAGGGGGACACGGTAGACGGAACGATTGCGCGTATAGAGAAACTTGCGGGCAAAGGGATCACCGTCACCAAGGTTTATGCGTCCGAGCCCAGCAGGATATCTTTGCTGGATGAGCGCTATGACCTGCTTGCAAGTACCATCCAAGAAAGCTGGAGGGACGTACTGGTGTCGCCCTATTTGATGATGGCGTGCACCGACTCAAGACACTTCGGGCGCATCTCGGATCACGTGTACCGCTTTACCCCCCTGCGCCTGTCTAAGGAGGACAGGGGACTGATTCACGCGAACGACGAGCGCATTGCTACCACCAAGGTGGATGAGTGTGCCGAGTTTTATGTTAACTTAATTCGCAAGCTGTAAAGGGGATTACTGTGATGAAGGAACAAATCAGGGAACTTGTTTTGGGGCTTGGAGCAGACGACTGTGGCTTTGCGCACATCGATGCCTTTGCGGGCGCGCCCGAGGGCTTTCACCCCACCGACATCTACAACGACTGCCGGAGTGTGGTGGTGTTTGTTAAGCGCATCGCAAACGGGCTAAAACAGGTTAGCCCGCGCATTGTGTACTACCACACCAACATTCAGATTTTAAACGAAATCGACCGCATCTCGCGCGAGGCGAGTATCCTAATAGAGGACTTGGGCGGCACCGCCGTGCCCATGCCCTGCGACGACCCGTACGAGTATTGGGACAAAGAGAGTAAGACCGGGCGCGGGCTGCTTTCCATGCGCCATGCCGCCATGCTGTCGGGTATGGGCAGCCTTGGCAAGAACACGCTGTTCATCCACAAGAAATACGGCAACATGGTTAACATCGGTCTGTTGTTAACAAACCTCGAGCTTACATCCGATCCACCCTCAAAAGACCTGTGCATCGCAGGCTGCACCCTATGCCTGACCAACTGCCCGTCGGGTGCGCTGGACGGCGTTACGGTGATTCAAAAGCGCTGCCGCGAGCACACCTTTTCCAATAACGAAAAGGGTTATGACATCTGCAACTGCAACACCTGCCGGGTCATCTGCCCCGCGGTGAGATAACCCAAATAAAACAAAAAGGGGTGTGCAATCCTTGTCAACAATTGCGGTGGTTTACAAATCAAAATACGGCTCTACCGAGCGGTACGCGCGGTGGATTGCCGAAAGAGCGGGCGCCGACCTGTTTTCTGCAGGTCAAATAACAATCGATGCGTTGCTATCTTATGATACGATTGTGTACGGTGGCGGGTTGCACGCCGGTGGTATTTTTGGATTTTCGCTGATTAAAAAGAACTACCACCGTCTAAAAGACAAGCGACTTGTTGTATTTGCGGTCGGGGCAACCTTGAAAAAAGAGGATGCTGTTGCGGAATTAAAGCGCATCAATCTGACCCCGGAGATGCAGGAAACGACCGCGTTTTATTTGCTACGCGGCGGACTGGACTACAAAAAGATGAACGCGCTCGATCGCTTTTTGATGTATTTACAGGTTTGCAGGCTAAAGAGCATGAACCCAGATACCCTAAACGACGATTCAAAGGGCGTGATTGCCACCTACGGCAAGGTGGTGGATTTTACCCGCGAGGAAGCGGTAGAACCGATTGTGCAGTATATAACGGGCTAACCTCACATGCAAATATCAAACGATCTAAAAAGGGATTGCGGCTGTTTTTCAGCTGCAATCCCTTTTTTATGAGCAGTTTTACGGTGTTTTGGGTGTGTTTTTACGCGCTGGAACTATCGTACCGCTTCATACCCCTGTTCCATAAAAGGAGTGCAAGCCCAAAGAAAAACGCGGTAACGACGGTACACAAAAGCCAGTATACGGGGCGCATCTGCCCAAACATGGCTAGAGACGGCAGGTTTGCGATAAGCCCATAGGGCAAAATGACAAACAGCAAAACCCTCCACGCGCCGTGAATGGCGGGCGCAGGCAAGCGAAAGGACATATCCATCAGCGTGTTCTCCACGTCCTGCAATGCATCCACCTTGGTTAGCCAAAATGCCGCACAACGGATGCAAAGGCTGATGGAGTACAGCAGCAGATACATCAAAAGCAAAGCCGCCACAAACCGCAGGCAGTTTGGCAGGGTAAGCACCCCAAGCTGTGCGGCTCCCACGCCCGTGATAATCAGCCCGATGCCACACAGGGCAAACGAGCCGATATCCAGTTCCCCAAACGACACAAACCACAGCGCGCCGACGGGCTTTACAATCACAAGGTCTAGCGTTCCGGTGCGTATCTTTTCGGGCAGCGACAGAACCCCGAAGAAATAGGTTGCCATAAACAGTCCGTCGAGTGCAACAAACGAACCGGTGAACACCGTCAGATGCCACACCGTCCAATCGCCTATGGTGCCGTTCTTAGCAACAACACCAAAGAACACGAGCTGGAGCGAAAACAGGGTAAGGTCGGCGCAAAACGCGCTCCAGAAGCTTGCCCGATACATCATGGCTGACGATATCTTCAGCTTTGCCATGGTACGGATGACCTTTAGAGCATGCAACAGGTGATGTATCATATGCCCACCCCCTCAAAGCGTCTGGGCGCGCGCCGCACCAGCAGTGCGCACACCCCAGCAAATACCACGAGCCATCCCGAAAGAATTAGTGTTGCGTAAGGTGCAGAGATATCCGCCTTGCCCATGCACAGCAAAACAGGGTAATAAAGCGTGTACGAGAACGGCAGCCACTGGGCAAACCCATCCCCAAACACCATATCAAGTGGCAGCAGCGAGCCGGAGAAAAAGCTTACGACAATGTGCTGCACCACAAATATAAACCCGATGTCGGTCAGGCGAAAGTTAAACATGGCGATGATAAACTGGATGAGCATATTTAACACACCCCCCAGAAAAACGACGGGCAGCGCGCCGAGTACATCAAGCGCAGACAGCAGCGAAAAGTACCGTGACAGCAGCAGCATGCCCGCGGTAAGCACCACGCCCTTAGAGAGCATGGGCAGCGCCGCTCTGGCAAAGCTTGCGCTTACAAAATAGAGCAGCGGCGACACGGGTCGCACCATGTATTTTGCATACCCGCCCGTTTTAATCTCGTGAGAAAACTCGTGAAGCAGCCCGTCGGACAGGGTAAGTGCCGACAGGATGCCCCCCAGCAGATAGTAGGTGGTCATCTCGGGCAGTGTAAAGCCCTCGTAGTGGTCGGCACCCCGAAACACCGCGCTCCACAAAAGGTAGGCAAGCGCAACCGTAACAACACTCAGCCCAGCGCGCAGCCATGTGCTGCCCCGATACACCACCGCGTTTTTCAGCTCGCAGGACATGACCGCACTATACTTTTTTATGTTCATGTTTGTGCGTACACCCTTTCTACCAGCATCGTCACGTCGTCGTCCGAAACCGTGATGTCGGCGATGTCGCAGCGGTCAAGCAGCTGCCTTAGGCAGCTTTGCGCGTTATCCTTCGGTGTGCGCAAACATAGCATGCCATCCTGCCGCTCTAGCACCTCGGCGCCCGGCAAGCTGGGAACCTCGCATGCCGATGAAAAGCTGACAGTAATTACGCTGCTTGTGCTCTGCGCCGACAGCAACGCGCGTAGGTCGCCGTCGTAGATTTTGTGCCCCTGTCGCAGCACGATGCAGCGTTTGGTTAGCTCCAATAGGTCTTCGGTGTAGTGGGACGTGAGCAGCAGGGTTACCCCTCTCTCCTGCCCTGCTGTTTTGAGCATGGCGCGAATCTGCCGCTGGGCGGCGGCGTCTAAACCGATGGTCGGCTCGTCCAGAAACAAAATCTTGGGTTGATGCAAAAGCGATGCAATCAGTTCAAACTTCATGCGCTCGCCCAGCGAGAGCTTGCGCACGGGCACGGACAGATACTGCCCAACATCAAACAGCTTGGTAAAATACGCTACATTGTCGCGGTACTGCCTGTCGGGGATTTCGTAGATCTCTTTATTTAGCAGCAGCGAATCGCTTGCGGGTAGATCCCACCAAAGCTGCGACTTCTGCCCCATCACCACCGCAAAGCTTTTTTTGAACGCGCTCTTTCCTTGGTAAGGGCTAAATCCACCCACCGTCACCTGTCCACTTGTAGCCCCAATGATGCCCGTCAACAGCTTAATCAGCGTGGTTTTGCCCGCCCCGTTGGGCCCCATCAACCCGACAAACTCCCCTTCGTCAATCGAGCAGGAAAAATCGCCCAGTGCCGTGCGCATTTTCTGCTCACGGCGAAACAGCGCTACAAGCGAGCCTTTTAGCCCCTCGGGCTTTTCAAAATAGGTGTATTGTTTGGTTAGATTTTGTGTCATGATACTCTGCATCTGTTTTATTCCTCACTCTCATAGCGGATTACCGCGTCGGGGTCGTGGCGTTTTTCCATGACATGGCGCGCCTTGCGGTTTTGCACGGTGTCAAACACGATCGAAAAATCATAATCCGGCGGGTACATCTGCTCGGCGGGGGCGATGCACGTCAGGCGCTTATGGGGTACCAACCTCTTTTTGCCCTGAACCTGCACCACAACCATACCCATGCCGTCCGCCGGACGGTACACAATGCCTATCTCGTTCGTCGGGCTAATCTGCACGCAGTCGCCCATCTGAAATTTTTGGGTAAGCTCGGTCTGTTTTTCCGGCACCGGCTTTGCCTTTTGTAT
>JAEZVA010000018.1 GCA_023443315.1 Bacillota bacterium
ACCTGCTCCCACTGCCCCTTTTCGTTCTTGGCGTTGCGAAAGGCGGTTTTGTAAAACTGCGTCTTGCACAGGTCGTGCAGCAACCCGCAGATGGCAAAGCTTTCGTGGTTGTCGGTATCGGCGTCAAAATGCTTTTGCATTAACACCTGGTACACGCTCACGCTGTGCTGCACGAGCCCACCCTCGCACGCGCAATGGTACTTGGTGCTTGCGGGTGCGGTGAAGAAATCGGTGGTCTCAAGCCACTTCAGCAGCTCGTCCGCACCGTCACGATGAACGTTTTTGGTAAAGATATCGATAAACTGTTCTTTATAAGTCATAGATACGCTCCTTAACATATATGTGTGTAACTGAATTCGTTGTAAGCGAAAACCACAAGGCGGCTAGTTATCCGCCGAGAAGGGGGCATAACAATAGATTGTGATTATTATACCATAGCCGCATTGCGGTTGTGGTATAATTGGCCATCGCCGTAAGGCGGGCCATTAAAATAAGCGTATAATAAACGCTATGCGTTTATTATACCATATCAAATACTGCGGCGCTACTAAACGCCTCACAATCTCTTCCAATTAGGCGGAAAACATCCCTTACAAAACGGAGTTTATTAATTAGGAGGGTGACAATAAAACAGGCGGCGGCTGTGACCACATAGTCAAAACCGTCGCCTGTCGTTTAAGATGAAGGGTTGCCGAAGGTGCGTAACCTCGATGGAAGCCAGAGTGCGAGTAAAGGTCACTTGCTTTACACAAAGTAAGTTGGTAATGCCGCAAGGGGCACCAAGGTAAACGGGTGGCAGCGTATCATCGTTCTTTAAGAAGGTCGCGAATCTCGGTTAACAGCACCGCCTCGTCCGAACGTTTGGGCTCGGGCGGGGGAGCGGGCTTTTCCGCCTCCTTCTTGCGGCGCAGGCGGTTGAGTAGCTTTACCATAAGAAACACCACAAGTGAAATCAGCAGAAAATCGATAACCGTCTGCGCAAATGCGCCGTAGCGAAGGCTAACCTCTGCCTCGGTGCCAATGGTGTCGGGAAAGGTGTACATGATCTGTGTAAAGTTAATTCCCTTTATTAGGTAACCAATCAGCGGGGTGACGAGATCCTGCACGAGGGAGTTAACAATCTTCGTAAACGCGCTGCCGACGATAATGCCGACTGCCATATCCACAACGTTGCCGCGGGAGATAAACTCCTTAAACTCGCCTGCTATCTTACCTTGCTTTTTGATGTTTTCCTTCACCTTTCCGATGTCCACCTTGGATTGAATATCCATGACTGTTCTCTCCTTTTGTTTTAACTCAGCTGCTTGTTTATTTCTTTTATCATCTCCATCGTGTGGGGCGCGGGTTTGGAACGCAAAATCTCAACCCGCATCCCGCCCGGCTGTGCGCTTTCACTCAGGTAGATGTTCCATAGTACGGTAAAGTGGGTGTCCTGCGGCATTAGGCAGAGTAGTGGTGTAATTAGCTCGTCGATATTTAACATATCGTTGCTGGGGGAGAGCAGTACGCTAATCATCGCCGGCCACGCGTGCCGTGCCATCTCAAGGGCGTTAACATCCCGCTCAAACGCCTGCGGATCGATCTCCTCATATCGCAGCGAATGGTGCACCACCGTGCGTGTGGGGTCAAAGGTGGTGCGCAGCTCGGCGGTGTCAAGCTCGAGCAGGCGGGGGCTAACCAGCATATGCGCGACCAAATCCATTAGGGGAAACACCCCTGTTTCGGCATCCTCGCTGCCAAGGGTAAAGATACAGCTGCATTTGTGCTTGATGGCCTTTATAAGCTCCGGCGGCGCAGGGTTTGCAATAATCACAAACACCTCCTCCGCCTTGCAGCGGTCAAGCAGGCGGGTAAGCAGCACAAGGTCGGCAAGACCGCTGCCGTCTGCAACCAAACAGAGGAGAGAGGACGACGCGTAGCGGTCAATCTCCTCCTCACTGTGGATAATGGGGTAAGCTTCCCCAATATAGGAGGCGGCGTAATCGCCTACCCCTAAAAAAATTAGATCCTGCGGGTCACAGCTTGGGTCTAAAAAATGCATGAGTACGACCAATCCCTTCTAGAGGTCTTTTGATAAAAGCAGTGTGTGAAACACGCTTTTTTTATTTTTACCGAGTTTGCTACAGTACAGCAATTAGGTATAACACCTCTCTATTATGCACAGCCACTCGGGGCTTGTCCAGCCCAAACTAAGGGCAGGTCATATTTGGTGCGAGGTTTATTCATAATATCTACGTAGAACTTTGTGCTGTAAACCGATATAATTGCAACTGATAAAGCACTGCAAAGTCAGTAGCCATTTCTATAACATACAAAACATACATAGTACTAAGTTGTAAGGATGAGTATCAATGAACAGTATTGTAGCCTTCGAGGATGTGCGTAAAAGCTATCGTATGGGGGAAGTGACCATCCATGCCGCGGATGGCATCAACCTGACCATAAACCGCGGGGAATTCGCGATTATCGTAGGACCCAGCGGCGCAGGTAAAACCACCGTGCTCAATATGCTCGGCGGCATGGATACCTGCGATTCGGGCAAGATTATCGTCGACGGAGAGGACATTGCAGCGTACAGCCCGAAACGGCTGATTACCTATCGCCGGCATGATATCGGCTTTGTGTTTCAGTTTTATAATCTGGTTCAGAATCTAACGGCGCTTGAGAACGTAGAGCTTGCCGCGCAGATCTGTAAAGACCCCATTCCCGCAGAGGAGGTTCTGCGAGAGGTGGGGCTTTTTGAGCGTAAAAGCAACTTTCCAGCTCAGCTTTCGGGCGGCGAACAACAGCGTGTTGCGATTGCGCGCGCCCTTGCAAAGCGTCCCAAGCTTCTGCTGTGCGATGAGCCGACCGGCGCGCTTGATTACAACACCGGTAAAACCATCCTAAAGCTACTACAAGATACCTGCAAAAACCTTGGCATCACGGTGGTGGTCATCACCCACAATCAGGCAATAACCCCAATGGCGGATCGCATCATCAAGGTGAAAAACAGCCGTGTGCAGGAGATGGTGCAAAACAGCGACCCCATAGCAGTGGAAAGGATTGAATGGTAGCGATGAAAAAAGCCCTGTTCACCTCCGCCCTGCGGGAGATTCGCAAAACGTTTAGCCGCTTTATGTCTATCTTCTTAATCGTAGCACTCGGCACGGGTTTTTTTGCAGGGGTTAAGGCAACCACGCCGGATATGCTGCTGACCATCGATCGGTATTTTGACGAAAACCGCCTTGCCGACCTGCGGATCGTATCCACCATGGGACTGGATGAGGATGATATCCAGAGCATCCGCAACACGCAAGGGGTGCGTGGGGTTATGCCATCCTATACCGCCGATGTCTTTACCTATATCGAAAGCAACCAGCTCATACTTAGGCTGCACTCGTTGCCCCTTTCCGCCGAGGAGGAAGACCTTTTAAACCGCCCAACATTGGTGGAAGGCAGGATGCCCACACAGTCCGGCGAGTGCCTTGCCGAGACGCGTGCTTCGGGAACCGCCGGTTATCAGATTGGGGACGTCATCACCGTCGAGACAGACGGCGACGACCCGATAGAGGATATGCTGTCGGTCACGCAGTTTACCGTGGTGGGACTGGTCTCCTCCCCCTATTATATTACATTTGAGCGGGGAAGCAGCTCGGTGGGGAGCGGCTCTGTCGACCGGTATCTGTATGTTCCCGAGCAGGATTTTAGCTTTACGGTATACACCGATGCGTTTGTTTCGTTAAACGGCGCACTCGAAGCCGAGAGCTACCAAACGCCGTACAACGATATCGTTGATGCCGAGGTGGAGGAGCTAAAAACGGTTGCCGCCCTGCGGGAGCAGCTGCGTTACGAAGCGATTGTCGCCGAGGCGACGGAGGAGCTTGATAAGGGCAGGCGAGAGCTTGCCGACGCAAAACAAGAGGCAGACCAAAAGCTTGCCGATGCGCGCACAGAGCTCGACGATGCCCACAAAAAGCTTGACGACGGTCGTAGGGAATACTATGACGGGCTCGCAACCTTTCAAACCGAGATAGCCGACGCGCAAAAAAAGCTGGACGACGGCGAAAAAGAGCTTGCCGAAGGATGGCAGGAGTATCGTGACGGGCTAAGAACCTACGAGCGGGAGAGTGCGTCCGCCCACGAAAAGCTGGCTGCCGCCAATGCGCAGATTGCGGCGGGGCTTGCTCAGTACGAGCAGGGGCTTGCCCAGTATGAGCAGGCCGTACAGACCCATGCTGCGCTTTTGGACGCGTTTGCCGCAGTGCAAAACCCTGCGTCTAATTTAGAGCAGCGTCAGGCAGCGCTTGCAACCATTTCGGGAATTGCCGCCGTGCTGAGCGAAAGCGAGGATACGGCGCAGCTTGGGCAGGTGCTCGCCGCCTATGTTGCCGCCCCTGAGAACCCGTTGAACATCTATGCCACGCAGGCGGCGCTCGACGGCTTTGCCGGTACGCTCACACAGAACAAGAAGAAGCTTGACGACGCGAAGGCGGAGCTTACTGCGGCGGCCAGAGAGGTATCTGCCGGCTATGCGGCGCTTGCCGCGGCAAGCACACAGCTCGAAAACGCAAGGCAACAGCTTGAAGACGCGCAAAAAACACTGGATGAGGGCAAGGCGGAGCTAAAGTCCGAGAAAGAAAAGGGCGAGCGCAAGCTTGCCGACGCTGCCCGTGAACTGCGAGATGGAGAGCGGGAGCTTGCAAGCGGCGAGCTCGAGTATGAGGACGCAAAGAATACAGCCCAGCGTGAGATAGCCGACGCGCAGGCAGAGATTGACGACGCGCAGAAAAAGATTGACGACCTTTCTCCGCCCGAGTGGTATATTTTAACGAGGGATAGCATTCCCGGCAACGCGGCATACTACGATGATGCCAACCGAATCGACGCCATTGCGAAGGTGTTTCCGTTGTTCTTCCTTCTTGTGGCGGCACTGGTGTGCCTGACTACTATGACGCGCATGGTGGAGGAGCAGCGAACCGAGCTTGGCACCGTCAAGGCGCTGGGCTACAGCAAGGGTGCGGCGGTATTTAAGTTTTTGTTCTATTCCGGCCTAGCAAGCCTGCTGGGAAGTGCGGTAGGTCTTGCGATAGGGTTTAAGGTGTTTCCGTTTGTCATTGGTTCGGCGTATGGCATTTTGTATCAACTCCCCCCGATACAGACCCCGTTCCACTGGGATTACGCCATCCCTACGGCATTGGTCGCGGTGCTGGGGACTATGTCTGCGGCGCTGCTTGCGTGCTACAAGGAGCTTGCCGAACAGCCTGCCACGCTGATGCGCCCCAAGGCGCCAAAGCCGGGCAAGCGGGTATTGCTCGAGCGCATCACCCCAATATGGCGTCGTCTGGGTTTTACGCAGAAGGTCACTGTACGTAACCTTTTGCGGTATAAGCGCAGGATGCTGATGACGGTGGTCGGCATTGCGGGATGCACCGCGCTGATGGTGGCAGGCTTTGGGATGAAAAAATCCATCTCCTCCATCGGAGCCAAGCAGTACGGTGACATATTCCTGTATCACGGCATGGTGGTGGTTGATCAGGATAAGGGGCAAGACCTAAAAGACCAGCTTGATGAAGCAATTGCCGGGCAGGATAACATCACCGGCACGCTGGCTGCGCGGCAGGAGACGGTCACGGCACTGTCCGGTAACGGCGGGCGTGAATTTGATGCGGTGCTGTTTGTGCCAGAGACTACCGAGACCATCGATGACTATGCGGTGCTGCGCACACGCGTGGGCAAGGAGCCGATCTCGCTTGAGACAGACGGCGCGGTGATAACCGAAAAGCTCGCGGAGCTACTCGATATACAGGTGGGCGACACCATCACGCTGCGGGACACAGACAACCGCCCCTACGACATTCGAGTGGCGGGTGTGACTGAAAACTACGTGTTTCATTACGTCTATCTGTCCCACGAACAATACGAGAGGGTTTTTGACAAGCCCTTTGAGCCAAACACACAGTTTTTGCGCCTAGCCGATACGTCGGACGACGCGCAGGACGCGCTTTCCCGCACGCTGATTTCAAACGACTATGTGGTTTCGGTCTCCTACAATTCATCGGCGGAAAAAAGCTTCTTCGACGTGATGTCCAGCCTTGACTATGTGGTGCTGGTGCTGATTATCTCGGCGGGTCTGCTTGCGATTGTGGTGCTGTACAACCTGACCAACATCAACGTAACAGAGCGCATCCGCGAGATTGCCACCATCAAGGTGCTCGGCTTTTACGATGGCGAGGTATCCTCGTATGTTTACAGAGAGAATGTCCTGCTTTGCCTAATCGGCATAGCGTTTGGTCTGTTCGGCGGCGTCTTTCTGCACGCCTTTGTTATCAAGCATGGAGAGATTGACGCGGTGATGTTCGGGCGGGAGATTGGGTTGCAGAGCTTTGCAATGAGCGCGCTTCTTACAGCGCTGTTCGCGCTGCTCGTTAACCTGTCGCTGCATTTTCGATTAAAACACATCAGCATGGTGGAGTCGCTTAAATCGGTGGAATAACAGTTTGATAATATAATGACAGCCCGCAGATGAGGTGCCAGATGGTCCTCACTCTACGGGCTGTTTTGGCTTATGTGGTCAATTGGGTCGGATGGAATTAACGTTTGACTAAACCATTACTGCCTTAATACACCTGCATACTGTTTTAGCAGTGCGCTTCGTGCTTTGTGGTCGGGCATTACCTCCGAAACAAGGTTGTAGAATGCGGCGGAATGGTTGGGGTACACCAGGTGTGCAAGCTCGTGCGCCACAACATACCGCACGCAGGCAGGCGGTGTGCAGATGAGACGGTGGCTTAGAAGGATGACGCCCGTTTTGGGATGACAGCTGCCCCAGCGCGCGGTCATCCGCCGTGGGCGAAGCTGCGAAGGGGAGAGCTTAAATCGGGCAAACGCGCCCAGTAGTTCGTTGCCCATCACAGAAAACATCTCACCGCTGTATGAAAACAGCCATTCATCGACCGCTTGTTTTAACGCCTCGGTGTCTTCTGCGTCTGGCATCATTATGTGAAGTACATTTTCACGCAGAAAAGCATCTCGTCTGCTGCCCTGTGCAGCAGAGACCCGAACACGCTCTCCAAGCAAAAGCACGCTGCTTCCGTCAAAGAAGGCAACATCTAATCTATGCGCGACCCGCTCCTTCGCACGGATAATCCAGTCCGTCTTGCTGTGCACAAACGCGTCAATGGTTTTTGGGGGTGTGCTGCGCGGTGCAGATACCCAGACCTCGCCGTCCTCTGAGACGTGCAGGTTGATGTTTTTTACGCGCTTGCGAACCGTTCGATAGATAATTTTGCCCGTTTCTTTGTTTGCTTGCATCGTTGCGCCCTTTCGCCATATAGCTATTAGTTTAATAAATGACCAAATAAAACAGAGTAATAACACGTAGGCTTTTACGAAGATATTGTGCTGACATTGTTAGTTAATCGCTTTTTATTCTTGCACCATCATACAAGCCAGAAACTGTCTGGGTCAATATAGGCGGGTGAAAATAAATATATAATACAAAATATTGTGCACTTTTTACGTAAAACAGTCTTGAAAACGAAAACGGTTTCGAAAATGTTTGCGAAAAATATCTTCGGGTAACGAGCGTTTGGCACAATCAGGCGAAATCCTTATAATGAGGATAAATTTACAACATGTGTGCAATATTTGCGCAACAATTCGGTTGATATGTTACAAAAACAAGATATAATATAGATAAATTGACGATTCAGTGCGCTGCTTATTAAGGCGTAAATTACTGTCGAATGGTTGTACATTTTGGCGCAAAAAGTGCTATTTGTCCGAAATTATCTTCGAAACAGTGTTTCGTAATCTGTTATAAAAACGCAAAGAATGGCATAATTATGACGTTGTAATCGATTTCGCGAAAATATATGTGTATTATTTATAGTTTTTTTAAAAACAGTCTTGCATTTATTCATCTATTGATATATAATGTGGGTACGAAAACGTTTTAAGTTGCGTTATCCAGTAAACTGTATAGGGGCACACACAAGAATGGTTACGATCAGAGATATCTCCGCAGCATGCGGCGTTTCGGTTGCTACGGTGAGCAAAGCGCTCAATGGCTACAGCGATGTCAGCAAGGCGACCAGAGAACTTGTGTGCAAGACGGCGGAGCAGATGGGGTACTTCCCAAACTCACAGGCGCGTGCCCTAAAAACGAACCGTACATATAATCTGGGCGTTTTGTTTGTAGACGAGGCTCAAAGTGGCTTGACCCATCCGTATTTTGCGCAGGTTTTAGACAGCTTTAAGGTGGAAGCCGAAAGCCGCGGTTACGACATCACGTTTATCAGCCACAACATTGGCAACAAAAGCATGTCGTATCTCGAACACTGTTTGTACCGTAAGGTGGACGGTGTGGTTGTTGCCTGTGTGGAGTTTTCACATCCAGCGGTTATCGAGCTGGTTAACAGCGACATCCCGCTTGTTACCATCGACCATGTATTTAATAACAGGACATCCATCGTCTCTGCCAACCGAAACGGCATTCGCGAACTAATCGAGCATGCTTATTCAAAGGGTCACCGCAAGATAGCCTATGTACATGGCAAAAAGAGTGCCGTGACCGAAAGTCGGCTTGGCAGCTTTTATAAAACCATGGCGGATTTAAACCTAAGGGTGCCGTTTGAGTACCTACAAGAAGGGGCCTACCAAGAGCCGGAGGTCACGCGGGCGGCAACAAAACGCTTGTTGCGCATCGCGGATCGTCCCACCTGCATCCTGTTCCCGGACGATTTTGCCGCCATTGGCGGACTAAATGCGATTGAAGAAGCAGGTTTGCGCGTACCGAGTGATATATCCGTTATGGGATATGACGGGCTGTTTGTCTCGCAGGTTCTTAAGCCTGCGCTTACCACCTTCAAACAAGACACAAAACGTCTTGGCAAGGAAGCGGCGGTACAGCTGATACAGCTCATTGAGCATCCGGTAACCACCCTTACCGAAAGGGTTGTTATATATGGCAAATTTCTTGAAGGCGCATCGGTCAAGAATCTTATCGAAGAATGATTTTTGGCGCTTTTAAGAAGGTTCTATCGTTTGGAATCAGAACCCGATTATCGAAGGAGGAAAAACACCAATGAAAAATGTAACCCGTATCGTATCATTACTGTTAGCGCTTGCTATGGTAATGGCTCTTGGCCTGACCGGTTGTGCTGGCACACCTGCAGCGCCGAGCGCAGCTCCCTCTACGGACGCTCCCGCTCCTAGTGATGAGACTCCCGTAGCGGAAGGCGTAACCGATGACCCCAGCGTTAAGACCCTTAACCTGTGGTCATTCACCGACGAAATCCCCAAAATGATGACGAAGTTCAAAGAGGTTAACCCCGACTTTGCACTCGAAATCAAAGAGACCATTGTCGCTACGACTGACGGCGCTTATCAGCCCGCTCTGGATGCTGCACTTGCAGCTGGCGGCGCAGATGCTCCTGACATCTATGCTGCAGAAGGTGCTTTCGTTCTGAAGTATACACAGGGCGAGGCTTCTCAGTACGCAGCAGCTTATAAGGATCTTGGCATCGATGTAGATGCGAAGCTCACTGAGGCTGACATTGCTAAGTATACCGTTGAAATCGGTACCAGAGGCGACGGACAGCTTGTAGGTCTTGGCTATCAGGCGACCGGCGGCGCATACATCTATCGCCGTTCTATCGCTAAGGACGTTTGGGGCACCGATGACCCCGCTACCATCAAAGACAAGATTGGACCCGGCTGGGAGAAGTTCTTCGCAGCTGCTGAAGAGCTCAAGGCTAAGGGCTACGGCATCGTTTCCGGTGACGGCGACCTTTGGCATCCAGTAGAGAACAGCTCCGAAAAGGGCTGGATCGTTGACGGCAAGCTCTACATTGACCCTGCTCGTGAAGCATTCATGGATCAGTCCAAGTTGCTCAAGGACAAGGGCTACCACAACGACACCACCGACTGGCAGGAAGCTTGGAATGCTGACATGAAGGACGCTGGTGCTAAGAAGATCTTTGGCTACTTTGGACCCGCATGGCTGATTAACTACGTAATCGCAAAGAACTCTGGCGGCGAGAAGCCCGGCGAAGGCACCTATGGTGACTGGGCTGTTTGCGAGCCTCCCGCAGGCTTCTTCTGGGGCGGCACATGGGTTCTTGCTAACAAGGACACCAAGATTCCCGCTTCTGCAGGCAAGATCATTGAGTGGATCACCCTCGACAGCTCTGACACCGGTCTCCAGTACTTCTGGGCGAACGGCACCTTGAACGGTCCTGGCGGCACCAAGGACACCGTTGCTTCTGGTACAGTTATGGCGAAGTCTAACGGCGAACTCGATTTCCTCGGCGGACAGAATATGTTCGATGTATTCGTTCCCGCTGGCCAGTTTGCTTCTGGTAAGAACCTGACCCCACTTGACGAAACCATCAACTCCCAGTGGCGCGATCAGGTTCGTCAGTACGCTGCTGGTTCTAAGACCAAGGAGCAGGCAATTGCCGACTTCAAGCAGGCTGTTGCTGACCAACTCGGCTTAGCCATCGACTAAGATTTAACCCGAATATAGGGGCGGGCGCCTTACCGTCCGCCCCTAATTTATATTCTAATTTAGGCACTACGCATTTTATCGGGAGGTGAACGCTTATGCGCCGCAAGAGCGTTAGCTACGCGAAGTACGGTTACATATTTTCCATACCGTTCGTGCTTGCGTTCCTTGTTTTTTCTCTATATCCCATCATCTACACTTCTGTTATCGGATTTACTGATCTCAGAGGAATGGGAAAATCAGACTTTAATTTCTTGAGCGATCCGTTCGAGAACTTTAGAACGGTACTATCAGCCCCGTCCTTTCAGACATCCTTGTCGAATACTATTTTGATGTGGATTATTAACTTTATTCCACAGATTTTACTCGCCCTTGTGCTTACCGCGTGGTTTACCAGCCATCGCTATAAGATTAAGGGTCAGGGTATGTTCAAGGTTCTTGTTTACATGCCCAATATTATTACGGCCGCAACGATCGCTATCTTGTTTAATGCGTTGTTTGCATACCCCAAAAGCCCGGTAAATGACCTGCTAATCACATTCGGTTTGATTAAAGAACCAATTAACTTTCTCATTTCGAGGTGGACGGCAAGGAACATCGTGTCATTTATTCAATTTTGGATGTGGTACGGCAATACGATGATTGTACTGATTGCGGGCGTACTGGGTATTAACCCTACCCTGTTTGAGGCGGCAGAGATTGACGGAGCATCCAGCTCCCAGACCTTCTTCCGTATTACTTTGCCAAACCTCAGAACCATTCTACTGTACTCTCTGGTTACGAGTATGATAGGCGGTTTGCAGATGTTTGATATCCCAAAACTGTTTATTATCGGCGGCAACGGCGGTCCGGATAACGCGACGCTTACCGCAAGCGTATTTATCTATAACCAAGCGTTTAGCGGAAGCTATATGTACAATCGTGCGTCCGCTGCAAGCTTAGTGTTGTTTATCGTTATCATGGCTCTTTCGCTCGTCTTGTTCTTTGTAATGCGCGATCAGGATGCTGTTCGGCATGATAAAGAAGTAAAAGCAATGAGAAAGGCTGAGAAAATCATGGCAAGGAGGGGGGCACAATGAGACAACGAAGGTCAATACCCTATACCGCAATGATGGTTATCATCTACATTGTGTGCATCTTCTTATCAATACTTAGCATCTTCCCGTTCTGGATTATGCTTATGAACGCAACACGCGGAACATATGAGATTCAGCAAAACGCCATTTCGCTTCTGCCTTCCACTCATTTAATTAGTAACCTGCAGATTCTGCTCGGCAAAAGCTTTAATCCGTTTGTTGGCTTTTTCAACTCTATTGTGATATCGGCCAGTGCGACGGTTTGCTCAATCTACTTTTCGTCCCTTACAGCGTATGCGCTTACCGCGTATAGCTGGAGGTTGCGTCAGCCATTCTTCACCTTTATTATGGCTGTGCTGATGATTCCCGCGCAGATGTCGAGTATCGGCTTTTATCAGATGATGTATAAGCTGGGATGGACCAACAACTTTCTGCCGCTGATTTTGCCTGCGATCGCGGCACCCGCAATCGTGTTCTTTATGAGGCAGTACCTAATTGCCACATTGTCGATTGACATTGTAAACTCTGCGCGCATCGACGGGTCCGGTGAGTTTTACACATTTAACCGCATCATTCTGCCCATTATGAAACCTGCGATTGCTACTCAGGCAATCTTTGTGTTTGTTTCAAGCTGGAACAACCTGTTTATGCCCATGGTACTGCTCACCGAAAAAACGAAGTACACCATGCCTATTATGGTTAGCTTGCTCAGAGGCGACATTTACAAGACTGAGTACGGCTCTATTTATCTGGGGCTTTCACTCACTGTGTTGCCGTTGTTTATAATGTACTTCCTTCTTTCGAAGTATATTATCGCGGGCGTTGCATTGGGAGGAGTCAAGGAATAAAGCGTATTACCAAACTGCAATTGTGCAGTTGTGCAGTTTATTCTAACAACGTATAAACCGCCAGAGATATGGCGGTTTATGCTTTATCGCTCATTTTTCTTAAGAATGATGATATCAACACCTTCATATTTCTCTTTTTGATTAAGTGCCGTTTCTGTGTATTAAAACTATAGCAGAAACGGCATTTAGTCTTGTAAACAACCACAAACCGTTTCCGCCCTATATTGGAATATCCTATGTTATTTGATTGGGCGAGAGCCTATTCATCAAGAGATTTTTGTTTTACGTGTTTAAATAGAGAGCAGTCCATATCGGTTCGGTTTTTGACCGATTCTATAGGGCAGCCCTGACTTTGAAGCGAGGAGGAGACCTGTATGAAACGCATCTTAGCTATGCTCATGGCGTCGGCTATTTTGTTGTGCTGCTGCGCACCCACCGAGCCGGTTTTAGAATCCTCTATTGAGCCCGCTCCTTCATCTGCCGAGCCGATTCAAGAGGTAGTTGCCCCCCAAGAACAAGAGGACAACAGCGAGATGATTAAGAACGGTACGTTTGATAAGCCGGTAAACACAACCTGGTTTACCTATTTTGATGGGGGAAAAGCGACGCTGGGAAGTGAGGACGGAATACTGAAGCTTGACATTGAAAAAGTAGGCAGCCAAAAGCACAGCGTTCAGCTTTATCAGGATATCCCTGCGGTGACGGAGGGCTGTCGTTATCGTCTGACATTCGATATGCGCTCGACGATACCGCGCACGATAGAGGTACGCATACAGAAGAATGGCGGCGATTATTTTGGGTACCTGCTTGAGAGTGCGAAGATATCAACCGAGGTGGCAAGCTACGTCTTTGAGTTTCAGATGCAGCAGCCGACCGACCCTGCCCCCCGTTTTGCACTGAACATGGGGATGTTTGATGAGGACGGTGCGGTGGGCGCGCACACCATCTACATGGATAACGTGAGCCTGACGATGGTTGATGACTCCGAGAAGGTCGAAGTGGAAGGGGGTACGGCTACGGTGTTGCCGATTAACATCAATCAGCTGGGTTACCGCCCTGCGGACAACAAGACAGTCGTGTTCAGCGGAGAGGATACAACGTTTGACGTTGTGGATAAGGCGACAGGATCGGTCGTGTACACCGGCGACATCACTGGCACTTTTAAGGATTTTGCGTCCGGGCAGACGGTATCACACGGTGATTTTACCCCCCTTACCACCAAGGGTGAGTACTACATTAAAACCGCGAAACTAGGCGAGTCGTTTTCGTTTGCAATCTCCGAGGATGTATATGACAACGCCTTTACAGCGGTAGTAGAGATGTTTTACATGCAGCGCTGCGGGATGGAGCTTAGCAAAGACAGAGCAGGAGACTTTGCGCATGCTGCCTGCCATACCGGGCTTGCAACGGTGTACGGTACCGGTACCAAGCTCGATGTGTCGGGCGGCTGGCATGACGCGGGCGATTACGGACGCTATGTCGTGCCCGGTGCAAAGGCGGCGGCGGACTTGATGCTCGCTTACCAGCTGAACCCCGGGGCGTTTGCAAATCCGCTTTCCTCCACGATACCCGTGGTTGTAGATGAGGTACGCTATGAGCTTGAGTGGCTGCTTAAGATGCAGGACAAGGCAAGTGGCGGCGTGTATCACAAGGTGACCACCAAGGCGTTCGAAGGCGAGGTAATGCCAGAGACGGTGACCGAGGAGCTGGTGCTTGCGCCGATTTCCACCAACGCGACGGGCACGTTCGCGGCGGTAATGGCTATGGCGTCTACCATGTATCAGCCATATGATGCGGCTTTTTCAAAGAGGTGTCTCGCAGCGGCTGAAAAGGCGTGGGGCTTTACACTCAAGAACCCGTCGAATACCTTTAAAAACCCCGAGGATATTTTAACCGGCGAGTACGGGGACTTAACGACCAAGGACGAACGCTTTTGGGCGGCAGCCGAGCTGCTCAAGGCTACGGGCAAGAAGGAATACAACGATTATATCGTAGCAGCGTTCCAGGAGCTAATTCCATCTGGCTTAGGCTGGGCAAGTGTCGGTTCCTACGGAACCTATGCCTACCTGACCACCGCGCCCGATAAGGTGGACAGTGCGCTTGCCACAAGGCTGAAAAGCGACCTGGTAAAAGAGGCAAAACACCTGCTAGAGCTTTCCGGCAAAGACGGCTACAAGATCTCACTGGGACAAAGTTATCCGTGGGGCAGCAACATGTCGGTTGCGAACAACGCGATGCTGCTGCACATTGCCAATCTGATTGAGCCAAATGCTGCGTGCACTCAGTCGGCGGCAGACCACTTAAACTACCTGTTTGGCGTGAACTGTCTATCGTACAGCTTTGTTACCGGCTTTGGAACGCAATCCCCAAACAACACCCACCACAGACCTTCTATGGCGATAGGGAAAACGTTGCCGGGTATGCTGGTGGGCGGACCAAACAGCAATCTCGAAGACCCCTATGCGCGCGCTGTTTTAGAAGGGCTGCCCCCGGCGCAGTGCTACGCGGACAACGCGCAGAGCTACTCCACCAATGAGATCACGATCTACTGGAACTCTCCGCTCGTGTTCTTATTGTCCTATTACGCTAAGGCGTATTAACCCGTTGTTTTTATCGTTGAATGGCTTTGTTAATATTGTAGAAAACAAAACGGATTTTGGCGTAAGCCAAAATCCGTTTTGTTGGGGTGCTGTATTTCGTTTAGAAGTTTGTTGAGTATAACACTTTGTGATATTATAAGCTGCGAAGTTCTTCGTGTAGCTGAGCAAGCACAAGGGTGTCGGCTTCGGATTGTATGCGGTAAGCCCTTTGCGCCGTGTTTAGCAGTGTGATGCGCTCGTTCATATGGTGTACCATCTTGGTCTTCCATGTTTCGTATCGCAAGTCTAGGCTAAGCAAATACTCGTTTAAATAACCGGCTTTTTGCCATTGTCGGTATAACTCTGGGTGGTTTTCTAACAGATAACTGTGAGCCGTTTGTCCGTATTTGCCCAGCTTTCCGGTGAGGTCATCGGTGGAATGGGTGGGATAGTACACGTTGCCGCTGTATGATGGCAGCCTGTTCATGCAAGCACCAGTCCTCTCTCAATGCCCAAAGACAAAATGTTTTTGGCGCTAAACTGTTATGCCGATTCTCTTTTGTCTGTACTGATTATAACAGAAGTTGCATGCGAAGATGGAACCATTTCGTAACGCTTTTATTGAATAATTGCTAAGAAACTATAAATATTCTGTTAGCTAGGCTTTTGTAGTTTACAACAAAAAGTATAAAACTCGTAAATATGACACGTAATGCGCAGAAAGATGTATTGTTTTGTGTGCCAAGTTGTCTTTACAACAACGATAATATGTTGTAATATGGATTCAACACTGTGGGTAAAATCCAAGTATGACTATTACTAATCATAAGTATAAGGATGGATGGAATGGCTTCGCAAAGCGTATCCAAATACAACAAGTTGGTTGACTGGGTGAAACGGCAGATTGATTCCGGCGACCTGTTGCCGGGGGATAAGCTGTACTCTGAAAATGAGCTGACCCGAATGTTCGGCATCAGCAGGCAGACCGTCCGTCAGGCGATCGGTGTGCTGGAAAACGAGGGGCTTGTAGAGCGCAGACGGGGCAGTGGTACCTATATCAACGCATCGCCCGCGCACACCCATACACCCACAAAAACCATCGGCGTTATCACGACCTATCTGGACGACTACATCTTTCCCAGCATCATCAGGGGCATCGAGGGGGTCCTGTCTCAAAACGGGTATACCATGCGCCTTTCGATTACCCACAACAAGGTGGAAAACGAGACGACCGCGCTGATGAATATGTTGCAGGACAATGTAGACGGTCTGATTGTAGAGCCCACCAAAAGTGCGCTGCCGAACCTAAACCGTGGTCTATACGAAACGCTTGCCCAAAAAAACATCCCCTGCCTGATGATAAACGGAAAGTACGCAGGGCTTAAAGTTGCCTGCGTTGCGCCGGACGATTATGCGAGCGGACGGGAGGCAGCAAGGTACCTGCTTTTGCGCGGGCACAAACAGATCGGCGGCATCTTTAAGTCGGATGATATTCAGGGGCATCTGCGGTATGCGGGCTTTGCACACGCACTCAAAGAGCACGGTGTCGGTCTGGATGACGACCGGGTGCTTTGGTATGGCACCGAAGACATCGGGCGCCTGTTTGGCGGAGACAGCGACGCCTATCTCTTTTCACGAATTGAGGGCTGCACCGCGCTGCTGTGCTACAACGACCAAATTGCCGTAAAGCTTGTGGAGATTCTTCGTCGCGCGGGGGTACAAATACCCGAGCAGATTTCGCTGATTGGCTTTGATAACTCTAATCTCGCCACAATGCCCGATATCGGCATTACCTCGCTTGCACACCCCAAGGAGCAGCTCGGCGAGATTGCCGCAAAGGGGCTTTTAACACTGCTGCATAACCGCACGGCGGCGGTTGACACCCTGTTTGAACCCGTTATCGTAGAGCGCCAGTCCGTGCGTACGATAACCGAGATGGATTAAGATATAGCTAATTAGTTTCAATAATGTCCGAACAAAATCTTCGTAAATGCTTGCGTTTATGGCTTTTATGCAGATTTTTTCGTAGACATTATAAGTTAATTTGGTATATGACACGCCCTTTTTACATGGGGCGTGTTTTCATATTGATTTATTATATAAATTATCCTTACAACCCTATTGATTTTTTAAGCAATCTGTTATATGATGCTATTAAAGATGTACGTACAACTTAAACGACGTAATCAACAGAAATGGATATACGGAAAGGAAGTCATATCATGGCGAAATATGCAATCGGCGTAGATTTTGGTACGCTCTCAGGCCGAGCGGTGCTCGTTAATGTTGCAACGGGTGAAGAAGTTGCAAGTACAACTTACGAGTATCCCCATGGGGTTATGGATGAGACCCTTCCCGACGGCACAAAGCTAGGCGCCGACTGGGCGTTGCAGCACCCGACGGATTACCTTGCGGTGTTTGCACATACCATACCCGGCGTGCTAGAAAGCGCTAATGTCTCGGCGCAGGATGTCATCGGCATCGGTACCGATTTTACGGCGTGCACGGTGCTCCCTGTCAAGGCGGACGGCACCCCCCTGTGCTTCCTTCCCGAGTTTGCATCCAACCCGCATGCGTATATCAAGCTGTGGAAGCACCACGCGGCACAGGATAAGGCAAACAAGCTCAATCAAATAGCGGCGGACATGGGCGAGGATTGGCTCGCGCGGTACGGCGGTAAGATATCGTCCGAATGGCTGTTTCCCAAGGTGTGGCAGGTTTTAGACGAAGCGCCCGAGGTCTATGACGCCGCGGATTATTTTATCGAAGCGGCGGACTGGGTTATCTGGCAGCTTACCGGCGTTCAGACGCGCAACTCCTGCACCGCAGGCTATAAGGCAATCTGGCATAAGCGCAAAGGGTACCCGGATAAAGAATTCTTCAAGGCACTCGACCCGCGCTTTGAAAACGTGGTGGAGGATAAATTAAACTGCCCCATTACGCCCTTGGGCTGTAAAGCGGGTGAGATCACCGAGCTATCCGCGTCCTTGACGGGTCTTGTACCCGGCACTGCGGTTGCGGTAGGCAATGTGGATGCACACGTGACTGTGCCGGCAGTGGGCATCGATGGTCCCGGAAAGATTCTTGCCATCATGGGCACATCCACTTGCCATATCCTGCTGGGTACCGAGGAGCGTGAAGTACCCGGTATGTGTGGCGTGGTGGAGGACGGCGTATACCCCGGCTTTTACGGCTACGAGGCAGGGCAGTCCTGCGTCGGAGACCACTTTGCCTGGTTTATTGAAAACTGCCTGCCCGCGTCCTATTACGAAGACGCGAAAAAGCAGGACATGAACATACATAAATATCTGCGCGAGAAGGCGGAAAAGCTGGGTGTGGGCGAAAGCGGACTGGTTGCGCTGGATTGGTGGAATGGCAACCGTTCTGTGCTGGTGGATGTAGACCTTACCGGAATGATGCTGGGTATGACGTTGCAGACAAAACCCGAGGAGATCTACCGTGCCCTGATTGAGGCGACCGCCTACGGTACCAGAAAGATTGTTGAAACGTTTAGCGCAAACGGCGTACCAGTCGATGAGTTTTACGCCTCCGGCGGCATCTCGCAAAAAGACCCGATGACCATGCAGATCTATGCGGACGTATTGGGTATCCCCGTAAAGATTGCAGGCTCCTTGCAGGGTCCGGCACTCGGTTCTGCCATCTTTGCGGCGGTAGCGGCGGGCAGTGAGCGCGGCGGATATGACTCGGTCTTTGACGGCGCAAAGGTTATGGGCAAGCTGAGAGACGAGATGTATACCCCCATCCCCGAAAACAAGGCGATGTACGATAAGCTGTATGCCGAGTACAGCATCCTGCACGACTATTTCGGACGCGGCGCTAACGATGTGATGAAGCGTCTCAAGGAGATAAAAAAGGCATACAAGGGATAACTGTTTAGATAGAAAACAACATTGTTGGGAGGCTATACGATGTCAACATTAAGTCAATACGAGTTTTGGTTTATAACAGGCAGCCAGCACCTGTACGGGGAAGAAACCCTACGGCAGGTTGCCGAGCATTCGCAGGCTATGGTAAAGGCGTTTGGTGAAAGCGCCGTGCTGCCCTGCAAGATCGTTTACAAACCGGTTGTGAAAACACCCGATGAGATTAGCGAAGTAATCCGCGAGGCAAACCACAGTAAGCAGTGCGCGGGTATTATTACTTGGATGCACACCTTCTCGCCCTCTAAGATGTGGATTAACGGGCTTGCCATGCTACAAAAGCCCTATCTGCACCTGCACACCCAGTATAACCGTCAGATACCCAATCTTGGCATCGACATGGACTTTATGAACCTAAACCAGTCTGCGCACGGCGACAGAGAGCACGGCTTTATTGGTGCACGTATGCGTCTGGCGCGCAAGGTCGTTGTAGGTTATTGGGAAGACACCGACGTACAGGAGAAGATGGGTGCCTGGATGCGTACCGCCGTTGGCGTTGCGGTAAGCAAGGATTTAAAGGTCATGCGTTTTGGCGACAATATGCGTCAGGTTGCTGTGACCGAAGGCGATAAGGTAGAGGCGCAGATTAAGCTGGGCTGGCAGGTGAACACCACCGCGGTGGGCGACCTTGCCGATGCGGCAGCTGCCGTGACCGATGCGGAGGTAGAGGCTGCGTATGCGGACTGTGTCGCGCGCTACAGCATAAACACCGAGGATATCGGCTCGATAAAATACCAGCTTCGCGAGGAGATTGCGATGCGCAAGCTGCTGAATGATGGCAGCTGCAAGGCGTTTACCACAAACTTTGAAGACCTGCATGGGCTCGCACAGCTGCCCGGGCTTGCCAGCCAGCGTCTGATGGAAGCGGGCTTTGGCTTTGGCGCGGAGGGCGACTGGAAGACCGCGGCGCTTGTGCACATCTTTAAGGCGATGGGCGAAGGGCTGAGCGGCGGCGCGACGCTGATGGAGGATTACACCTACGACCTGACTCAGGGCAGCGAGCTGATTCTCGGCGCACATATGCTTGAGATCTGCCCGACCATAGCGGCTGAAAAGCCGAAGGTTGAGGTGCACCCCCTTGGTATCGGCGGAAAGCTTCCCCCCGCACGACTGGTGTTTGAGGGCAAGGCAGGCAAAGCGGTTGCCGCTTCCCTGATTGATATGGGCGGCAGAATGCGCCTGATTGTAAACGACTGCGAGGTTGTAAAGCCCATCTATGAGATGCCCAACCTCCCCGTGGCGCGTGCCATGTGGAAGCCCCTGCCCGACCTAAAGACAGCGGCAGAGGCGTGGATACTAGCAGGCGGCGCACATCATACGGCGTTCTCCTACGACCTGACTGCCGAGCAGCTGCGTGACTGGGCGGAGATGATGGACATCGAGTATATCCACATCGGCGACAGTACCGACATCGGCGCGCTGAAGCAGCAGCTTCTGTTCTCCGATATCGTGTGGAAGCTGAAGGCATAATATACTCGATTGAAAGGTTAAAACGGATATGCTCGAACAGTTAAAACAGCAGGTTTTAAAAGCAAACCTATTGCTGCCAAAATATAATCTGGTTACCTTCACGTGGGGCAATGTATCCGCGCTGGATAAGGAGACTGGGCTTGTAGTCATAAAGCCCTCCGGCGTGGAGTACGACAATATGCAGCCCGAGGATATGGTGGTTGTCAACCTGCAGGGCGAGGTAGTCGAAGGGCGGCTTAAGCCCTCCTCCGACACCGCAACCCATCTCGTACTCTACCGTGCCTTCCCCGAGATTGGCGGGATCGTGCACACCCACTCGCGCTGGGCGACCATCTGGGCGCAGGCGGGGCTAAGCATCCCCGCACTCGGCACAACCCATGCGGACTACTTCTACGACAACATCCCCTGCACCCGCCGTATGACCCCCGCGGAGATTGAGGGCGAGTACGAAAAGGAAACGGGCAACGTGATTGTAGAGACAATACAGGGAACATCGGTGATGGATACCCCCGCGATTGTCGTAAACAGCCACGGACCGTTTGTGTGGGGGAAGGATGCCGACGACGCGGTATACCATGCGGTGGTGCTCGAGGAGATTGCGATGATGGCGTGGCACACAAAAATGCTTTGCACCGAGAATACACGCATGCAGCAGGAGCTACTTGACAAACACTACCTGCGCAAGCACGGCAAAAACGCGTATTATGGACAGACTACAACCTAAAGATAATTCGATAATCGGGAAAAATTATGGCAGGACATCACTCCTGTCATAATTTTTCGCGCATAATTTCGGCAAGCAATCGGGTGCCAAACGGTTGGATACATTCCACAATGTTTTTGACACACAATTCAATTTTTTGTATAATGAATTGGGATTGGGGAGATTATGTATGATTAAGGTTTTCTTGGTAGAAGATGAATTTGTTGTTCGTGAGGGCATAAAGAATAATATTGATTGGGCGGGTGAGGGCTTTCTGTTTTGCGGCGAGGCGGCGGACGGAGAACTTGCCCTTCCTTTGATTCGAGACGCGCAGCCAGACATTGTAATAACCGATATCTGCATGCCGTTTATGGACGGGCTGAAGCTTAGCCGCATTATAAAAAGTGAACTGCCAAATTGCCGAATTTTAATTTTGAGCGGGCACGAAGAGTTTGCGTATGCCCAGGAAGCAATCCGCATCGGCGTAACGCAGTATCTGCTAAAGCCCATTAACAGCAGCGAGTTGATTGATGTGGTAAAGCGGCTCGGCAAACAGATCCTCCGCGAACGGGAGGAACAGGACAACTACGAGCGCTATAAACACGACATGGCAGAAAGCGAGCAAAGCTTAAAGCTTAAGCTGTTCAACGAGATTATGGCGGGCAGCCTGTCTATCTATGAAATTTTAGAAAAGGGCAGGGAGCTCGGGTTAGAGTTAAGCGCAAAAAGTTACCAGATTGTGCTACTAAAGTACAGCCACACCTCATTTGACGAAGCCTTTTCTGCCGAGCTGCTTACCTTAACCGAGCAGTTTACCCGCATTGACAACGGAAAGGAACGAATCATCCTGTTTGACCGTGCCATAGAGGGATGGGCGATCCTGATTATGGCAGACTCTCCCCAGCAGCTGCACGCTATTCGTGAGGATTATTTGGCAAAGTGCATAGCGCTTTTTAAGCAGCACCCAAACGTGGGGTACTTCGGAGGGATTGGTTCGGTTGCCGACCGGCTTACCACGCTTTCCCAGTCGTTTGAAAATGCACAGCGTGCGTTTGCACAGCGGTTTTTGCTTAAACGAAACGACATTGTCGATTTTGACCCGGTCGTACAAAACCACGATGCCGCGGGGTTGTGTTCGGACATGCAGGAGCTCGGAGCGCTGGATTTACATAAGGTGCAGGACTTTTTACGGGGCGGCGAGATAGGGGAAATCGAGTTTTTTGTCGAGAAGCTCTTAAACAGCATCGGCAGCTCGAACGAGCGGTCTCTATTGTTTCGCCAGTATGTTTATATGGATATCTTCGTCACGGTATCAACGTTCTTAAAAAGCATCGGGGAGGAAGAGGTAGTGCCGGAAGAGCCCTTCTCCAGCCCCGAGCAGATGAACGACCTAATAAACAACCCGAGCAAGGCAAAGGACTATCTGATACGTCTTTTTGCCGAGGCGTTCAAGTATAGAGAAGCACTTCGCTCCAAACGTTACCATCGCATGATTGATCAAGCCAAAGATTATATCAGTGAGCACTACAACAACGAGGACCTTTCGCTTAACGATGTGGCGGAGTATGTAAACATCAGCCCCAGCCATTTCAGCTCGGTTTTTGGTCGCGAGACAGGGCAAAGCTTTATTCGCTATGTGACCGACCAGCGCATGGCAAAGGCAAAGGATCTGCTCAAGTGCACTGACCTTCGCTGTTCAGAGATTGGGTTTAACGTCGGCTATAGGGACCCAAACTATTTTTCTTATCTGTTTAAAAAGCTCTATCACTGTTCGCCCATGCAATATCGGCGCTCCTCTAAGCTCGGTTAATGTCCGCCAAGCAAATGGTGCTACCTGTTGGGAGTGGAGTTTTTGAGAAGTAAGCTACTACATAAAGTACGAGATTATTTTGGCGATCTAAAGCTCAACCGTAAGATACAGCTTGCCCTTGTCTTAATCATTGTTCCGTTGTTTTGTCTATTTTCCGTTTTGTTTTTTAGTATCTATCGGTTTAACCAAAACTACGATCTTATCATTGCAAACGCCTCCGAAGCAGGGCGTTTTAGTATTAAGTTTAAAGAAGAGTTCGATTATAAGGTTTACCTGTTAATTGCGGGTCATTCCACCTTTGAGGTGGAAAAGCCCTACGAAGCAATCAACGAGGCGCGCACCATTGTCTCGGCGCTTATCCACAACACCAATCACCCCGAAAACAGAAGTCGCGCCGAGATGATTATGAAGCTGCTGCAAAACCTAGAGGAGTACATGCTGCGCATAGAGCAAAATAAGATTGAGGGCGGGCATTACGACGAGAATATTGCGATATGGGAGAACTACGTACAGCTCGTAACAGGGCTAATCCAGTCCAATGTGCTAGAGTACGCCTATTACGAGATTCAGGATATGGAGCACCTGCGTGCGCAGGTTTCTGAAGAACTAGACGATATCGTTGTTGTCGGCGCGGGAACTTTTGCCGCACTGTTTGTACTGGCACTTTCGATGTCGGTCATTATTCCAAACAGCATTGCTAAGCCCATACAGTACTTTAACAGCATAACAAAGCAGGTGGCGATGGGTGACCTATCGGTACGCGTGCATTCCGTTCATGGGGCGGAGGTAAAAAGCCTTGCATCCTCACTGAACATGATGATAGAAAAGATAGAAAACCTGCTTTTGGCGGTGCAAAAGGATCAAACCACGCTGCGAGAAGCGGAGCTTGAGCTGTTGCAGGCACAGATTAACCCGCATTTTTTATACAACACGCTGGACACGATAATCTGGCTGGCGGAGGCGGGCAAGCAGGGTGAGGTGGTAGAGATTGTTGGCGCACTGTCCGACTTCTTTCGAACTTCACTCAACCACGGCAACGGGATGTTTGCGCTGCGTGAGGAGGAAAAGCACGTACGAAGCTATCTGCAAATTCAGCAGGTACGATACCAGGATATACTGGAATACGAGATAACCATACCCGAAGCACTTAAGGATGTAATGATGCCAAAGATAACATTGCAGCCGCTTGTAGAAAACGCGCTGTATCACGGCATTAAGAACCGCAGAGGCGGCGGAAAAATCAGTATTTACGCCAGCGTGGTTGACGATAATGTATGTATTACAGTAGAGGACAACGGAATTGGTATGACACCGGAACGCTTATCGGCGGTAACGAGTCAGCTTAGCAGAAGAGAAGTACTGGAGCAAAAACGAAAGCACGATTCCTACGGACTGTTTAACGTCAGCGAGCGGATAACGCTGAAATTCGGGAAGCAGTATGGGTTAGTAATCTCCAGTGTCTATGGCGAAGGAACCAAGGTGCAGGTTGTTATTCCGCATCAAGCGGCAGAACCATGAGTTCGAATAGCAGCTGCACAAAATCCAAATTACATAAGTAAATTAGTTATAGAAAAAACCAAACAACTTAAAAGACAATAAAGTATAAACCTGAGCGATACGGAGTTTATATTAAAAGAGGAGGTCAAAATGAGATGAAGCTTTATAAGACGATAACCGCGGTGGTTATGGTAGTTATGATGCTTGCGGCATTTGCCGGCTGCGCCAGCACAACGCCTGCACCTGCTCCCGATGTCCCTTTGGCGGACGAACCCGCAAACGACGCGAAGGAACTGATTTATGTTGGCTTTGTTCAGGTAGGTGCGGAGTCTAACTGGCGTATTGCGAACACCCAATCGATGCAGGAGACCTTTACCGAGGCAAACGGCTATAAATTCGAGATGGTGGATGCTCAGCAGAAAACCGAAAAGCAGATTACCGCAATCCGTGACTTCATTCAAAAAGACGTAGATTACATCGTACTTGCTCCGAACACGGAAGCTGGATGGGATACGGTTCTCGAAGAAGCCAGAGAGGCAGGCATCCCCGTTATTATCGTTGACCGTATGATCGAGACCACAGACGACACCCTCTTCACCGCTTGGGTTGGCTCCAACTTTAAGCAGGAAGGTTACGACGCAGTAACCGCTTTAGAGGGCGCACTCAAAGCAAAGGGCATCGACCCCAATTCCGAGCTTAACATTGTTACCCTGCAGGGAACCATGGGTTCTTCCCCACAGATTGGTCGTACCGAAGGCTTTGCCGAGAAGATGACCGCGTTTCCCGGTTGGAAGATACTTGACAAACAATCCGGCGACTTCACACAGGAAAAAGGTCAGGAAGTTATGCAATCCTTCCTAGAGACCTTCCCGAACATCGATGTAGTGATTGCCGAGAACGACAACATGGCGTTTGGTGCAGTTAAGGCAATCAAGGCGGCAGGTAAAACCTGCGGACCCAATGGCGATATCACAATCGTTTCCTTCGACGCGGTTAAGACTGCTTTTGAAGCAATGATTGCCGGAGACATTGACGTTGAAGTAGAGTGTAACCCGCTGCACGGTCCTCGTGTTGCAAGCTTAATCGAAGCACTTCAGGCCGGCAAGTCTGTTGACAAGATTTCGTATGTTGAGGAAGGTATCTTCTACGCTGCCGATGCCGCTGCTACCTTGCCATCTCGCGCTTACTGATTTCGATTTATTTAAAGGAATACATCATTACTGCACAACCGCCGGAGAGCCAAACTACAGATGGCTCTCCGGCGGACACTTTTTAATGGGTGAGATGATTGGCAGGCTCAAACGAAATACTAATCATGCGTCATATCACCAGAGCTACTACATTCTTTGAACATGAGAATATATCGATCATACTCTTTTTAAGAAGCTAGCGTACCAACTGGGAATCACATTTTGCATATTGCTATACCATTGTAAAATATCTTTTGCTTGATTTTGCATTGTGTTGATTTCATCCTGACCAAATGGTATAGCCCAAGGTATGGATGAGAGCGTGTTACATGAAATATACAGCGCCAAGAGTTGCCAAAACAGTAAAGGAACCTGATTGTCAAAATACCCGTCAACCATTCCAGATGCAAACATAGGCGTTTTCTGTGCACACCATACGATACGGTTGAATTCTTCCCATGGGTCCCCGAAGTCGAATCGGTCAAAATCGATGATTTGTAGCTCTTTGCGGGTATCAATCATCATGTTACCAATATGATAATCTCCGTGTTGAAACACTTGTGGACGGTTTTTCAGCAAGTGGCGATTGGCGCTAATGTAATCTAAAAACACCTGTCCATATTCATATTTGATTGGACAATTTAAGTACATTTTAATTTTACTGTCAATCTTGCGATTAAAACGAGTTTCCCAATCTTCCTGTGTATTGGGTGCAGGGATGGAATGAATCACTTTCAGAATCTGACCAGCCTTTTTGCCATAGCGGTACTGCTCGCTATCAGAAAGCGTTGGTATTACGGTCTCTGCATCGCACCCGTCAATCCAGCTTTGAATAGAATATGTACCCTCATCACAAAAGCCGAACTCAATCGGTTGACACATAGGAACACCCAGACTGGAGACCTGTTGCATCATTCTAAACATATCCTGGCGAGTGGCACTTTTTTCATGTGGGGTAATTCGAAGAATATGCTTTGTGCCGGCATGGTCGGTTACACAATATTTTTTATCGCATGACCATCCTTTATCGATTGTCGTTGTGATTGCGTAGTTACACAAGGACAACAATATCACCCCCAACCAATACAATTTTAAGTACATACAGGTAAAAAAGAAGTCGTTTCCTATTCAAGTTCGACTTCCCTCAGCGTACGATTCGGTGAAATACGGGTTACAATATCGGGTTAGGGCAATTTGCAGTAACATTCGTTTCTTGTGGGTACTACGATTATGTTCATTCCAACCCGATAGTATTTATGTAATTCACTAACGGCTCTATTTGGGTACTCTTTGAATAATCATAAGAGTTTTGGATCGCATCCATAGTGCCATGCTCAACAGCTGATTTGTTTATTTTTAGTTTTAAAACAGTTTTTAGGGTTGTCATCATCAGTCTATCTGCACCATTCATCCTCGCATAATTTATTCCGCTTTGAAAATAGAAAAATGCGATATTCATGCCTTGGGGGAGATTGTCTTTTCTAAATCTTTCAATCTCCTCTGGAATGGGAGCAGTTGCACCGGTAGCAAATACGATAATCTTTTTATTTTTGAGAGAGGCGACATGGTCATTAATGAATTTGATTCCATTAATTCTACCGGCATGTATGCCGCCGCCAAGTATTAAGACATCGTAGCGTACCAGTTCCGCGATGTTAAAATTCTCCAAACAAACGATATCACAATGCAACGCTTCGGCAATCCATCCGGCATATCTTTCGGTAAAACCAGTTCTGGATTTATATACTACAATTATTTTTTTATCGACCATCTAGTTTTCTCCTTTTATAGTAGTTCGTTTCATTTTAACACAGAGCAAAATAGAAGTCGATCTATTCACAAATAAAAAGGCATAGCTTTCCTTAATGGAAAACTATGCCTTTTTGGCGCGCCCGAAGGGACTCGAACCCCTGACCTACTGGTTCGTAGCCAGTCACTCTATCCAGCTGAGCTACGAGCGCAACTATTTGCTGCAATCAGCCTTACTATAATATCACGCATTGTGGCGGTTGTCAACTATTTTGCATGCGGTTTATCGCAAATGTATTGTCAAAGATAGTGAAGGTTAAAATGCGCTTACTGTCCGTTTTTTCGTACACACATCTTACTATAATAAGGATAACACAAACGAGAAAGAGGTGTTTTGGATGGACTACAAGATGAAGTACGTAGGCGGCCATATCGAGGTGTACGATGAGGAAGGCAACTTTTTGTTTTCCGCCGACACCGAGGCAGAGGCCATGACCGAGCTGCGCGAAATAAAAGCCGCGTAGGAGACAGCAAAACGTAATATAAGACGAAAGGATGGGATCCCGTTGACGGCATATCACCTGTATACTCGTACAAAACCTGTGCGTTGGTACGATCCGTTTCGGCTAGACAGCACCCCACCGCAAAGTGAATCAGAAAAACAGGTAACGGAAGTTAAGGTTCGCATATATCCGTTGTCAAATACAAAGTTCATAAGTGCCGAGCGTTCGGCATAATGTCTTAATAAACAAAGAAATACAATCCAAAACTTGGCGCAACAGATATTGCAAAAGAAATAAACATTGTTTACAATATAAACAATGTTTATTTTGTTGGGAGAGATGTGGATGGATACCCGCGAGCTGCGCAGGCAGCAGGTCGCGCAGCGCTTTGTGGATTGTACCTGCAAGGTGATAGAGCAGGAGGGTGTAACTGGGCTGAATGTGCGCAAGGTGGCGCAGATGGCGGGCTACCACAGCTCGACCATCTACCTGTACTTTGCAGATTTTCCGCACCTTATCGTTGCAGCCGCAATGCAATTTTTAGACCGGTATGCAGCGTATCTGGATGCAAACGTGCCGGAGCAGGAGAACGCGCTGGACTGCTATCTGCGATGTATGGCGCGGTTTTGTGAATTTTCGGTCGCAAACCCCAATATCTTTTCTGCGCTGTTTGTAGACAGCTACGGGGATATCCCGCCTGAACAGGTATACGAGCAGTTTGTTCAAAGCGCGCTGTTACAAGACCATATCAGGGTTCTTAGCGAGCTTGCGGCAGAGCTTGGGCTTTCGCAGGAAACGGCAAAGCAACTGGGTGACGCGGTGATGTCGCTTTGTATCGGCAGCATTTTGGCGCTTACCCGCCATCGAAGCCAGTTGCCCCCCGACCTTATGGTCGAAAAAACAATGCAATCGGTACGCGGTCTAATTGTCTATTATTCAAATCAACAGCAGGGGAGCCTGTAACGATTATTGTCTGACATCATTTGAAAGGAAGCTAAGGATTATGAATGTTTGTTTATTGGTCTATTCCCAAACCGGCAATACCATGTCGGTGGCACAAGCGGCGGTAAAAATGCTTCAGGAGGCAGGTCATACCGCAGAGATTATCCCCGTAGAGACAGTAGGAGAGGTTAAGCCGCCCGAAAAGCCGGAGATAAAACCCCTGCCCGACCTAAGCGGCTACGAGGCTGTAATCCTCGCGTCCCCCGTTCAGGCGTTTTCACTCAGCGCACCCATGAGCGCCTGCCTTGCCACCATCGGCGGGCTGTCGGGCAAAAAGGTGGGACTGTTTGTGACACAACATCTCAAGCACGCGTGGCTTGGGGGGAACCATGCCATCCGCCAGATGAAAGCGCCGTGTCAGGCCGCGGGTGCTGAGGTCTACGCAACGGGAATCATTCACTGGTCAAGCCCCAAGCGGGAAGCGCAGATTGCATCACTCTGCCAATCGCTTGCCGCGCTATAGTAGAGGAAGTGCAACCAGAATGAAAACGAAAAAGCGTCTCGCGATAGTCTTGGTTGTAATTATCAGTGTACCTGTGGTACTGGTCACCGCTGTTCTACTTATTGGTCAGCAGCTAGACAAAGGGCTGGCATCCTTTGATGAGATTGTGCTGACCGACCCCGATTTAAGCAGGATACCGGACGGGGTATATCCTGGCAGCTTTAAGCAGATGCCCATAGCGGTTGAAGTAGAGGTAACGGTTACGAATCATGCCATAACAGATATTCGGCTGCTCAAGCATGACAATGGGATGGGTGGGGACGCAGAAACGATTCCTGCGCAAGTTGTCGCAGCACAATCGGTAGAAGAAATTGACGCCGTCTCTGGTGCCACATACAGCAGCAAAGGGATTTTAAAGGCGATTGATAATGCGTTAAGTAACGTAACATAGTCGATTACACAAAAGCAAAACCGCCCCGCATCCCTTCGAAAAAACGAAGGGATGCGGGGCGGTTTTAGCTGTGTTACAGTTCCTTTTTTGTGAAGATTCGCACCGAGATAAGATACGACATTACAACCACCCCGACAACAAAGAAGGGGGAGAGGGTCGCAAGAATGCGTAGTACATTATCATCGGGTGTGGGTAGACCCGACTTTGAAAAGAACAAAAGAAGCACAGAGGGTAAAACGAATACTGCAATCATTACAAGACGTGCCTTTTCTACGCCAAAACGGTAGATGAGCGGGATGAAGATGCTCATCATCATCAGTGCAGCACCAAGCATTGCAAGCTGCATTAGTAGGGTTTGCCCTGTAATGAACGCTTCCTGTTTGTAGATCATGACGCCAAAGGTCAGGATAAGGGAAAGAACCGCACCCAAAAGAGAAAGAACAAGCCCCAGCAGGTATTTTGCCAGCACCGTTTCAGAGCGCGTAATCGGCATCGTCAGTCCATAGGCATCCCATTTTGCCTGAGCGTCATACGCAAACGCCGTTAAAACCATCATCGTAAAGTATATGCTTGTAATAAACATAACGAATGTGTTATCGTCCGTCGTAACACTAAACACCATAAAAACCGCGACTAAGAGCAGAATTGTTCGCAGGCTTTTTTTGCATACCAGCAAATCCTTAATTATCAGTCCCAGCATGGCTACTTTACCCCCTTTGAATAAAACAGCATAATGTCATCGAGTGTGGCATTGTCTACCGTAAGCTCGGGGTGGCGCGCTTTGAGCTGTCTGCGGTCGTTGGTTAATGCCTCGCAACCGAAGCTGTTCTTGCGCTTGGACACAACGTAGGACGAGTCAAGCCGGTCGCTCTGGTTCTCTGAGCATTTTGCCACACCGTAATGCTCTAGAATGCTGTCCTTTGTGTCTGAGAATAGGATCTTACCCGAGCTAATAAACGTAATATAATCCGCTACCTTTTCAAGGTCGGTCGTAATGTGCGACGACATCAAAACGGCGTGTGATTCATCCTGTATGAAGTCAAAGAACACGTCTAATATCTCACTGCGCACCACGGGGTCCAGCCCGCTTGTTGCCTCATCTAGGATAAGCAGGCGAGGGTGATGCGACAGTGCCGCGGCGATGGAAAGCTTCATCTTCATGCCCCGCGAATAGTCCTTTATCACCTTCGTGTCCGGCAGAGAAAACCGATCAAGATAGGCGCGGTACAGTCGGTCGTCCCACTGACCTTTGTAGATGCTGCGCAGGATGATGGCAATATCACGTGCGCACAGTGTTTCGTGAAAGCTGCTCTCGTCCAGCACCACGCCAAGCTGAGACTTAATCTCCTTTTCGTCCGTGATGTTATCCTGCCCGAAGACCCGTATGCTCCCTGCGAAACGCCGAACCAGGTTTAAAATCAGCTTGATTATGGTGGTTTTACCCGCCCCATTCTCGCCGATTAGTCCCATAATAGAGCCTGCTGGCACTGAAAAGGTGACGTTGTCCAGCGCAAAGCCCGCATACTGCTTACACAGCCCTTGTATCTCCAAGATATTTTGATCGCTCATGGTGTCTTATTCCTCCCCATATAAACATTGAATCATTTCGGTTAGCTGAAAAACGCTTAATCCCGCAATTTTTGCGGCGGAGATTGCCTTAGCAAGATGCCCTTCCACCGCCTTGAGCTGACCCTCACGAATCAGCTCGGTATTGTGCCTAGCAACAAAGCTGCCCTTGCCTGTGACCGAGGTAATTAGCCCCTCCCGCTCAAGCTCTTCATACGCGCGTTTGGTGGTGATCACGCTAATGCGCAGCTCCTTTGCAAGCAGGCGCATGGAAGGCAGCATATCGCCCTCGTGCAGGGTGCCGTTTAGAATCATCCCCTTAATCTGTAAAACAATCTGCTCATAGATTGGCGTATCCCCGCTGTTGCTGATAATGATGTCCACCCGGTCACCTCCAAACCGATTATTGTATATATACTATATACACAATATAATCAGTTTAATCGCGTTTGTCAATATAAAAAAGAACCCTTGCGCAAAATTTTTTGCGCAAGGGTTCTTTTACGTACCGTTTAGGAAGAAAGCGTTTTTGTGTGGATGCGCGTATAGGTCAGCACCCCACCCACACGCTCGGACTTCATTAAGTCAATGCCGGTTATCGGCACAAGGATAACACCTGTTTGTCGCGCTAGCCCCTCGCGGTCAAATTCTGCAGGCAAGCGCAGCTCCCGCGCAAGCGTCAGGTGGGGTCGGTACTGTCGTATCTCCACCGAGGAGCCTGCCTGCGACAACCGTTCGCTTAACTGGTTGTAGACAGACAGCAGCGGCAAGCACCTGTTTACGCCCACCCAAAAGATCTCGCCGTTGTCGCGCGCAAAGCGTCCGACCCCGCTTAACTCCAGTGTAAACGGGTTTTCGTTTATCTGGTCTACCGCTTGTTTTACACTGTGCACACGCCGGGCGTCGATCTCACCCAAGAATACGAGGGTCAGGTGCAGGTTTTCCCGATGGGTAAAGCTGCCCCCGAGCGCAGCATCCTTTAAGGCATCGATGATACCACACAGCCGATTTTTGACCGCCTCGTCAAAGCGGATGGCAGTAAACAGTCGCAAGCGGCGCCCTCCTCTATGCTTGTTTCGTCACTTACAAAGCAGATAATCGCTCTAAAAAGCATTATAGCAAGCAGTAAGACTTTACGCAATTAAAACCATCGCATTACAAAAGCATCGCGCGACCTGCTCTTTGCTTTTTCTTACCCTAAGCAACTATTTGTCGCCTCGGGTGTAGTTTTCGGCATAGGCATACACATCGTCGGGGGCGTTCATATTGTTTGCGCGCTGGCGGATGGTCTCCTGCACATAGTCGGGGAGCGAAAAAAAGAAGTTTTGCAGGGCTTTGTCCTGCAACAGCAATTGATCAAGTGGCATAAATATCTCCTTCTCTGTTTACCGTTTTACGGCATGGGTTTATTTAATCCTACCATAGATAGCTTTCGCCGTTTTAAGTGTGAAATACGCGTAAATACCCATAACAAAAAATTTGAAAACAGATGAAATGCGCTGATTATTCTCGGAAAAAGCTTCAATAATAAGCGTATATAAATTGGACAAGCTTCATATATTTAGCTGGTGTCTGTCCGCTATCTGCCAAAATAGTAATGCTGACGGGATAAACAACCAAAAAGCAAAGCGGATAGTATGTGTGTTTGAAAAGAGAGGTGCCTTGTGATGCAACACATCAAAAAACCTGCAGCCCAAAAACTGCTTGCAATTCTTATGGCAGCCATAATGTTCTTGTGCGCGGGCTTTTCGGAATATGCCGCAGACGGGGACGAACAGGGAAAGGCGCACAGCCTGATTGTCGGTACACAGGACGTGCTGTCGGCGCTTGCGTTGGGTGCGCTGACCGCCGAAGAGACGGCGGAGTATGTCGTAGAGGTTCCGGCGGCGGTTGTAACGGGAGAGAGTGCGCAACCCGCGCTGCCCGAAGACCCCGCGATAGGGCAAGAGGATGAAAAGCCCTATGACGGCACTTCGGCGCAGCCTGCCAAGGAAGATGTCTTGCAGCAGTCCACTCAAGACGAGGGCGAATCCTCTGAGAGTTCGGACAAGTCTTCCGATGAGCCCTCGCAGCCCACAAGCAGTGATAACTCGCAGCCTGAAAGCAGTGAAACCTCGCAGCCTGTAAGTAGCGAAACCTCACAGCCTGTAAGCAGTGAGATGCCGGAGCCTGAAACGCCGAAGCAGGGTGCCCCTGCGCAGGTTTTCCGTTATCAGCTTGATAAGGCCATCATTGCGGCGCTTGAGCGCGTAAAGCTGCCCTTTGGCAGCAACTTGATGAAGGCGCAGCTTGCCCAAGGGCTTGTTGGGCAGCGACTGGTACGCTTTTTTGACAGTGGAGAGATCGATGGAACGGATTGTCAGGCAATCGTTGTGATAGACCCTGCGTCAGAGCAGGTGAAGGTGGTTGCCGTTAACCCGGGCGAGAGCGGGACACAGTCCTTGCTTTTAAATATTGTTGATGAAAACGGGCAGCCGCTGTGCGTAAATGACGCGCTGCAAAACGGCATGACCGCGGACAAAAAGGTACTGGATGGCACCGTGGACGATGCAGACCTGCCCGACAATGCCCTAATCGAGGTGCTTGAGATAAACTACGCGCAAAGCGCGCAGAGCAGCACCACCACCGATACAAGCAGCGCGCAGGAGGAAGCATCCTCCGAGCCTGCCGCGGTGACGCCCTCGCTCGAAGAGTCCTCTGTTGTGCTAAGTACCTTTGTACCCAAGGCGATGAGCACGGGGCAGACCGAGCCGGAGAGCCAAGACGCTTCTTCTCAGGAGCAAACAAGCTCGGAGGAAACATCCTCTCAGGTTACAAGCTCTGGGGAAACGTCCTCTGAGGCTACAAGCTCAGAGCAGGCTACCCCGTCGTCCAATGTTCCGGGCGGCTCATCCGAGCCTTCTGAAGACACCCCGTCCTCCGAGCCGTCGCCCGACCCGATTGAGCAGGAGGTACAGACCACCATTCTGCTGCTAAGCACCACCAGCGAAAAGCTGGAGTTCAGCGCGTTTGCGGCAGTGCCTATCGAGGTTGGTACCGGATTCTCGGCGACGGCGGCAACGGTTTTGGTCCGCAACGGGCAGATTACCGTAACCAAACAGATAAAAGACAACTGGGCGCCACACGGAGACCCCATCTTTGTATACACGCTTGAAAAGCTGGGCAGCGACAATGAGTATCACGAGGTCTCCAGCGACTTTATCCGCTTTACGGGCGGTAGCAGCGGCGTGGGCAAATGGGTGTCTAGCGGCAATACCGCAGGCATAGAGGAAAAGTCCGTTGTGTTTGACAGGCTGGGGGCGGGCACCTATCGCCTGACCGAGCTGGGAACCATCCGCTACCGTACTGCGCGCGTTACTGCATCGGGTAACGGGAGGGTCAGAGGAAACAGCGTCGTGTTTACCATTACCAAAAATACGCGGAAAGGCTCGGCAACGTTTGTAAACAACAAATTGATTAACAGCTGGTTCTCGCACACCGACGTGGTGAAGAATTCCTTCACGCCAGATTTCATCAAAGAACAATAAAATGAGGTGGTAAGACGGTGGTAACAAAGGTCGCGCGCATCGTATCCAGCGGGTTTGTGGTGCTAATTTCCATCATGGCGGCGGCGCTTATCGTGCCGAGGATACTCGGGTATACGCCGTACACCGTGCTCTCGGGCAGCATGGAGCCGGATTATCCCATTGGCAGTGTGGTGTATGTTTACGATACCAATCCCGAACTCATCGGCGAAAACGACGTGGTGATGTACCAGCTTGCAAACGGGATGCCGGTTACCCACCGCGTCGTCTCGGTTGATAGTGCGCAGCGTACCCTTATCACAAAGGGGGACGCAAACCCCACCGAGGATATAACCCCCATATCCCTAGATGCTGTTGTGGGCAAGGCGGTAATGTGTCTGCCATTGCTGGGTTACGCGGCACTCTTTATACAGACCATCCCGGGGCTACTCTGCATCGCGCTGATAACGGTAGCGGCACTGCTACTGCCCAAGGCGGCGGGACTGATGGAGGATTCCATTACAAAGCATCCCCCGAAGCCAACAACACTGTGAGGTTACCCTGTAAAAGGGGTCGCTAGTAAGATTAAAACGGAGGCAGAATGAATGAAAAAAAGAACGTTACTGTTTAGTTCTATTGCGGCAGTTCTTGCCGCAGCCCTTGCCATAGGCGGCACCGCAGCGTACTTCACAAGCAAAACCGATGAAGTGACCAACACCTTTACGGTGGGCGGCATTACCATCGAGCTGGTGGAAGACACATGGAAAAACGGCTCAAGCAATGTTCCAGCGGGTGAGGCTGTCGCAGTAAACATGGCGCCCGGCGAGACCGCTAATAAAGACCCCGTAGTGCGCAACACTGGCGTAAGCCCCTGCTATGTTCGCCTTAAAGTAACGGGTGTTACTTGCGACGGCTCAACGATTGATGCGCCCAATGGGTTTTCAATCGGGGGCGCAAATCTTGGCACAGACACTGATAAGTGGACGTACTGGGACGGCTACTTCTACTACAACCGCACCCTTGAGGGAGCGACTGATACCGAAACCGACAGCACCGTGCCGTTGTTCACCTCGGTTAGTATCGCTTCCACCGCGCGTGAAGGTGACGTAGCGCCCTTTAACATGGTCATTGCGGCAGAGGCAGTGCAGTGCGAAGGCGGCTTTGAGCCGGACGACGGCGATTTCATCGATTCCGCGGTAAATGCGTTTACGGCACAGATGGCATCAGCGCTTTAATAGACCCCAATAAAAATAAAATAGATTATTAGGAGGAATGTAGAATGGTTAACAAAAAGGCAGGTATTATCGCGCTTTCGCTTCTTACCGCCGCACTTCTTGCGGTGGGGGGAACCATTGCGTACTTCACCGCAAGTGCCGAGGTGGAAAACGTAGTGACCATGGGCAACGTAAAGATCTCGCTGACCGAACCGTCGTTCATTGCGGCAAACCCGGACGGCACCATCGGACCAATTGTACCGGGCGACACCATTACAAAAGACCCCACCGTTACAAATACCGGCAAGAACCCGTGTTATGTTCGCGTAAAACTGGTTGTTGACGCAGTAAAGGGAACAGATGAAAATGGTGACGTATCTGTTGCGGAAGAAGTGATTGAGACGCTTGCAGCAGGTCCCGGTGCTCCAGCAGGTCCTGGTGGTCCTGGTGGTCCTGGTGGTCCCGGTGGTCCCGGTGGTCCTGGAGGCCCCGGCGGTCCTGGAGGTCCCAGTGCTACTAAATATGACGACCCCAACTTCAATATCGACACAGTCAACTGGGTTTTGAAAGACGGATACTATTACTATCAACTACCTCTGGATCCGGGTTCGGCAGCAGTACTGTTTGACAAAGTTTCAATCCCTGCCACATGGGGCAATAAGTATGCCGACGTAAGCTACAACATTACGGTTAAGGCTGAGGCGGTTCAGTCCAAGAATTTTGACGAAAAGCTAATAAAGAGCGGCACTAAGATTGTAGGTTGGAACGTAACCATCGAGAGCTAATACGAAGGATAGTAGGGAAGCTACTATGCAACTTTATGACTATCCGGCTCTGCAGCCGTGCAGGCGGAAAGGAACCGCAATATGAAACATGTTGTATGGAAAACGTTGCTCTGCCTTACGGCGGTCGCGCTGTTTAGTCTCGCACTGGCGGCAGGCGTGTCGGCGCTGGAGAGCAAGGTGGTGCTTGACGGTACGGGGGATCTGGTTACCATACCGGGCGACGATCTGTTCACAGAGCTAAAGGACATGATGCCGGGCGATGTGGGCACCCAAGATATCCTGATTCACAACCAGTTTAACAAAAAGGTCAAGCTGTACCTCAAAACCGAGGTGGCGGGGTTTATGACCCCGCAGGATCGGGAGCGTTCCGAACGCCTGCTTGATGCGCTTGAATTAAAGCTCACCCTGTCTCGTGTGGGCGCGGCGGAGTCTACCCTGTTTGATGGTACGGCAGCGGGTCCCCCAATCGGTAAAGAGATTGCCCTTGGAACCTATGCAAAGGGGGCGCAGGCAACCATTACCGCAACCCTGACCGTACCCGCAGAGCTTGGAAACGAGTTTCAGGATGCGGCTGGTAAGGTGAAATGGGTGTTTTACTGCAAAGAGGTAACATCCTCAACCTCTTCTTCATCCGAAACCGAATCGGATGTAACTGTAATCAATGACGTGCGCATGCCCGAAACGGGCGGCTTCCCCGTAGAGGCACTGATGCCCATTGGCGCGGTGCTGCTGCTTGGCGGCTTTGCGTTTGCCACAAAAAAGCGGTAGACAAATGATACAAGCAAAAACCGCCATGCTGTTTGCATCGGCGGTTTTTGTTTGAGCGAGAAGGGAAGGACACTCTGATATGTCGAGACAAAGAAAAAGAGGGCTTGTATCCACCCTGCTTATTGTGGTAGGTATCTTAATGCTGACCGTATCGGTTGCGTATCAGACCTTTTACTACCCGTGGGGGGCACTGCTCTCCTCCTTAGGGCTTGTGTCGGCGCAGGAGCTGCCCGACCCCGACCCCATTCTCACTTCTGTAAGCGTGCATAAGAGCAGCTTTGTGGTGACGGAGCAGGGTGAGCAGAGGGGGGAGCTGCAAAACCCCAATGCGATGGGCAGCTTTTTTGCCCAGAGACCCGCACTTGATATCACCGCGGTGGGCAGCATCAAGCTGCCTTCCATCGGTATATCCGAAAACCTCGTGGAGGGCGGCGGGGATGAGCTGTTTTATGGGGTGGGTCATATCCCCGGCTCCGCGCTTCCAGGAGAAAAAGGCAACTGTGTGCTCGCAGGGCACCGCAACTATTACATTATGCACCCCTTTCGCCATCTGGATAAGCTAAAAAACGGCGACGACGTAATCGTAAAATACGATAATCAGGAGTACAGGTACGTTGTTATCGATTCCTTTGTGGTGGATGCGGATAACCGATCGGTTCTTGCTGCGCAGGATGGGGAGGACGAGCTGCTGACGCTTGTCACCTGTACGCCGGTATTAAACCCCACCAACCGCCTGATTGTGTGGTGCAGACCCGCGGACTAATATCGGGCACAAAGCCAAAGACCAGTTTCAAAAATAAGCGCGCCTTGACGGCTGTAAGCCGACAGAGCGCGTTTTTGTGTATTAGGATAGTCAGCTTATGCCGGTAAAACCTCTTTGCGTTTTCCCGTTATCTCATCCACCATAAGGCGCACGATGTTGACCCGTGTCATGCAGTTCATGTTCTTTACCTTGTCAGCCAATGCGGGGGAAAGCCGCTTACACAACAGCACGAGCGCGTGCAGCACCTCGTCGTCATCCTCTATTAAAGCGGCTGTGCCGGTGACAATGACGCTCTCGTAGCTGGTGTCCAGCTTCTCGGGCACCAAGATTGCGCGTGTAACTACTACAAACGACACCTTTTGGTTTTGTGACAAGACAGAAAGCTTTACACCGTCCTTTGCGCAGTGGAAATACACGCAGCCCTTGTCCTTATCGTAGCAGTAGTTCAGCGGCACGCCGTAGGGCTGCCCGTCGGCGGAGGCGGTGCACAGCACCCCGTATTCGCCTTTGTCGAGTATGGCAAGAGCGTCCTCTTTGGAGGTTAGATATTGCGGTCTGCTCATGATTATATTCCTTTCCCAAACGGATGAATTAAGATAAGATATGTATTAGTCAGGGCAAGCTTACTGTAGCACAGCGGCGAGCATGATGTGCAAAAACAGCCCGGGTACACAGTTTTTCGAGAGCAGGCGGGCAAATCCCGTAATCAGCCCAACCGTAAGCCCCAGCACGGCGTTGGTGACCACCGCCATGGTGAAATCCACCGCAGAAAACGCTTGTTCAAACAGCCAAATATCCCCATACCCCGCGCGCCATACTGCAAACAACAGGGCGGTGAGCATACATACCGTTATCTCAGGCTTAAAGCTTTTGCGCAGTCGTGCCCAAACATACCCCCGAAACACAAACTCTTCAAATGCCGGAATAATAACGCCGGTATACAGCAACCCCACAACAGCACCAACAGAAAAATCCCTTGTCTTTAACGGAGAAAGTAGTAGCACAAACACCGTAAAGCAGGCGGACGCAATGTACAACACACGGTCCTTGCTGCTGGTGAATGCGGGCAACAGGTAAAGCTTAATTCGCCAAAAACGAGCAAGTGCAAGAAGCAGTGCGCAAAGCGCCGAAAGCACGATAAATGCGGCTGTCTCGGCAAGCTGTGCGTTTACCTGAATATCGGAGCCGATGCGGGAAACCAAAAACCATCGAATCGCCTGCAAGAATACAAGCAAAACCAGAACGTTTACAAGCGTGCGAAACGGCGCACGCGTTTTTTTGTCCGCCATACACATTCTTCCTTTCCCTTAATATCGGTATGCAGGCAACCAATAATCCAGATATCTTCACAGCGCAGAGCACAACAATCGGGCAGGTATAGCCTCATTATACCAAAAGAGTGGTTGTTGTACCATATTTATTCACGTTAGTTTAGTTAAAAACTACAAACATTGCGAAATCTGCTTTAACAGCTTGCCAAAAACTGCAGGGATTTATATAATTTATATAAGTTTTTATCTATGAGGAGGAATTAAAATGACTGGAAACGCCATTCAAATCCTGGTCTCGATGGCTATGTATATGGCTATCATCATTGGGGTCGGGTTTGTAGTAGCGAAAAAATCCAACGAAAGCAGTGACAACTTCTTCTTGGGGGGAAGAAGCCTTGGACCGTGGGTGACCGCCATGAGCGCGGAGGCATCCGACATGAGCGGATGGCTTCTAATGGGTCTGCCCGGTGTTGCGTATTGGTGCGGTATTAGTGACGCAATCTGGACCGCGATTGGTCTTGCCATTGGCACCTACATAAACTGGCTGCTCATTGCAAAGCGCCTGCGCCATTATTCGGTTGCGGCAAACGATTCGATCACGTTGCCCGACTTCTTTAGCAACCGCTTTCGAGAGAATAAGAAGGTTATCATGCTCATTGCGGCGGTGTTTATCCTTGTGTTCTTTACGGTATACGCAGCAAGCTGTTTTGTGACCGTCGGTAAGCTGTTTTCCACCGTGTTTGGTTTTAACTATCAGCTGATGATGATTTTGGGCGCGGTGTTTGTTATCTTTTACACCTTTCTGGGCGGCTTTCTTGCCGAGAGCATCAGCGACTTTATACAGGGCATGCTGATGATTTTCGCCCTGCTTGCGGTGTTGATTGCAGGTGTGGTTGCTGCGGGTGGACCCGCTGGGGTGCTTGCGAACATCGAACAGATACCCGGCTTCCTGAACTTCTTCGGCATTGCATCGCCTGAGCTTGTGGACGGGGTGCAGAAGCTGGATGCAGCGGGTGCACCGGTGTTTGGTCCTGCGGGCGCGTATGGGTTCCTCACCATTATTTCCACTATGTCGTGGGGTCTTGGTTATTTTGGCATGCCGCAGGTTCTTCTGCGCTTTATGGCCATTCGCAAATCGACTGAGATCAAAAAATCCAGGGTCATCGCAATCGTGTGGTGCGTTATCTCCCTGATTGCCGCGGTTTTAATTGGTCTAATCGGCAGAGCGGCGTATCCTGCGGAGCTGCTGACCGCGTCGGGCGCGGAGGGCGTATTCATTCTGCTTAGCACCCGTTTGATGCCCCCGCTGTTTGCAGGTGTTATGATGGCGGGTATTCTTGCCGCCACCATGAGCTCTTCCGACTCCTACCTGCTTATCGCGTCGAGCGCGGTGAGCAAGAACATCTATCAGGGCATGTTTAAAAAGGATGCGTCGGATAAACAGGTAATGCTGTTCTCGCGCATTACGCTCCTAGCCATTTCGTTGATTGGTGTTGTAATAGCACTCGATGAGAAAAGCATCATCTTCCAGGTGGTATCGTTTGCGTGGGCGGGCTTTGGTGCAACGTTTGGTCCGCTCATGATCTTCTCGTTGTTCTGGAAGCGTATAACCCGTGAGGGCGCTATTGCGGGTATGCTGGCGGGTGCAGGAATGGTCTTCTTGTGGAAGCTCGTCATCCGTCCCATTGGCGGTGCGCTGGGTATTTATGAGCTTCTACCCGCATTCCTCTTCTCCTGCCTCGCCATCGTGGTGGTTTCGCTGCTTACACCAAAGCCCTCTGCGGAAATAGAGGCAGAGTTTGAGAGCGTAAAGGCAATGAAGGACTAATTTTTAGCAGGGTATGGAATATTAATTGACAACCTGTTAACACAATAGTATAATTTAATGAGACAACGGTGTCGATATCCGCGCTTATTGCGGGTATCGACACCGTTTTTGTGTTAAAGTCAAATATGGTTAATGAGTTTTGCATTAATGGGGATAGTTGACTTTGTTATCATTTTAAGTTGGGGGGCCGTTTTAGGTTGAAAACGAAATCAAATACGTTGCATCGTCGGTTTATTGCCTATTTTCTCAGCCTGCTTCTATTAACGACCGTTGTGATTGCTTTATGTGCCGTACTACTTCCTGCGTTTGGCGGTCAGGTATTGTTGGGTTGGGTTGTGGCAGCGGCAGGGCTTTTGCTTTGGACGGCTGTGGCTGTAGTGCTGTACACAACCATGCTACTTCCACTGGCACGAGATTATGCCGACATTACAGAGACATCCACACGGTTTGCAGATGGAAATCTCGACACGGCAGAATCGTTACAGCATCGGCAGCTTACCGAGCTTTCGCAGTCACTTAGTGGGCTTGGGTGCAGCATCAGCGCCTACATACAGGACATCTCGGCGGTGCTTGCGTATCTGTCCGCCGGGGATATGACCGCGTCGCCATCTGCGGACTGCGGGTACTCGGCGGATTTTATGCCTATCAAAAACGCACTGACTAAGATAAGCCTGTCGCTGAACCAGACCTTTACGCAGATTAACGAGATGGTAGACGAGCTTTCGGGTATTGCCGCAAACCTGCAAAACAGCGCATTGCTGCTTGCTGATGGCTCCGCCAACCAGTCAAGCGACATTGCGTCGCTAACCGCGGTGCTGGCAGACATCGACCGCCACACCGCGCAAAATGCCGGGAGCGCAGCACTCGCGGCGGAAAGTGCGTGCACCGCCAAGGACAAGACCCACGCCGGAAACGACTATATGCAGCAGCTGCTCGCCGCCATGCAGGAGATTGCGGACGCTTCGGGCAGCATATCAAGCATTATCAAGATCATTAACAGCATCGCCTTTCAAACCAATGTGCTCGCGCTCAACGCCTCGGTGGAGGCGGCCAGAGCGGGTGCGGCGGGCAAGGGCTTTGCGGTAGTGGCAAACGAGGTTAAGAATCTCGCGCTCAAAAGCGCGGATGCCGCAAAACAGACCGAGGCGCTTATCCATACGAGTGTGGATAAGGTAAACGGCGGCGCACAGCTTGCGCTGCAGACCGCCAAGGTGTTCGAGGATATCCGCGCCGCGGTTGACACCAACGCAGAACTAAGCAGCAAGATAGCCGAGCTTTCCCAGACCCAGGCCCAGGATATCCGCCGCACAACGGTGCTGATTACAGATATTGCACAGATAGCGCAGAACAACGCCGCCAGTGCACAAGAAAGTGCCGCCGTCAGCGACCTGCTCCGCGCACAGTCCGATCGGCTAAAGCAGCTCATGCGGCGCTTTCGTCTCAAGGGCTCGGTACATACAAGCGAAGAAAAGGCACGCGCCGAGCGGCTTGACCAGATTGCGTATGAACTGATGGAAACGCTCAAAGCCGCACTACAAGGCACCGAGCAGAAGGATTACGACGCGCTGCTGCGCAGGTTTGTAGACCGCACTCAGGGCATTGAGTGCCTGTACCTTATCGCAAGCGACGGCATCCAGTCAAGCGCCACCGTCATGAGCAGCGAGGCGGAGCAGTCGGTCGGCGACGGCTTTACCCCGGCGCAAAGAGGAGACAACCACACCCAGAAAAGGTACTTTATCAAAGCGCTTGCGCAAAACGGTGGCGTGTATCGCACCAGCGAGTACGTGTCCGGCGCAACCGGCGGTCTGTGCCGTACTTACGCAAGCGTTTGCCCGGCGGCTATGGGCACCGAGGTTGTGTGCATCGATATGCAGTGCCTTATATAAACACAAATACTGCCTTATACCCGGTTTGTTGGGTTTTGAATGCGCGCGGGGTCTATCCGCGCGCATTTTTGTGTCTTATCCATCTAAATTTGTAACGAAGATTCGTATTATGCCTCGCTTTTTAATTGTCTGTTTTGCCCAGGCATGATACAATGGAAAAAAGATTACAGCGTCGACCAAATTGATGTCTGGAGGAATAAGCAATGGCAAAGCAGGTCTTTGAAACCACACGCTTAGAGCGCCTCTCTTATGGCGGATTCTTTCTTGGGCAGAACATCATCTACGCGCTTCAGTTTCAGTTTTTAACCTACTTTTACACCGAGAGTGTGGGGCTTTCGCTTGCCTCTACGGCGGGTATGCTTTTGGTCTCTCGCCTGTGGGATATCTTTGACGACCCGCTGGTTGGTGCCATTGTGGATAAGATGAACTTAAAAGGCGGCAAGTACCTGCCATGGCTCAGGCTTGTGACCTATACGGTTCCGCTTTCGCTGGTGTTCGTGTTCTTTAACATCGGCACCATCTTTTCCGCAACAGACGGGGCGAAGCTCGTGTTTGCGTATGTTACATATATCCTGTGGAGCGTGCTCTACACCTTCTCGGACTCCCCGATCTTCTCGCTTGCGACCGTCATGACCTCCCAGATGCACGAGCGCGACCGCTTAATCTCCTACGGTCGCTTTGCCGCTGCGCTTGCCGCTATTATGACGGCGGTGTTTATGTCGCTCAAGGGGGCGACAGGGTGGACGGGTGCGATTGCCATCTACATGGGGTTTTCGTTTCTTGTGATGTTTCCGCTGCAGTTTTTTGCGAAGGAGCGCGTCAAGTATCAGCGCGACGGAGACATATCGATACTTAAAATATTCGGTTGCCTAATAAAAAACAAGTATCTGCTTATCTATTACGTCGGCTTTTTTGCCATCAGCGCAGTCAACACGCTTCAGCCCATCGCGCCGTATTTCTGTAACTCGAACCTAGGCAACGAGGCGATGCTTACCATTGTTATGGGGCTAAGCGTTATACCCGTGTTAATCGCGGCACCGATGCTGCCGTTCTTTATCGCGAAGTTCGGCAAAAAGATGCTGACTGTTTATACCTGTGCTGCCGCAATCGTTCTGAGCGTCGTTCAATTCTTTATGGGCTACGATAACTTTGTTTTGTTTTTGGCGTTAACCGCAATTCGCGTACTCTGCATGCAGTTTCCGCTTCTGATCTATGGTATGTTTACCGCCGATTGCATCGAGTACGGTGCGTACATCAACGGCGAGCGCACCGAGGCAATCGCCTTTTCGGTGCAGACGCTTGTCACCAAGCTGGGCGGTACGGTGTGCAACACCATCTGCCTGCAGCTGCTGATATGGTTTGGGTATGTTCAGCAAAAACAAGCACAAACGCAGGCGGCGCTTGACGGCATCTGGAAGATCCTCACGCTGGTGCCCATTGCGGGCTTTGCGGTTATGATTGTTATCATGCTGTTCTTCTACAAGCTCAGTGAACAGGATGTGCAGAAGATTATGCTTATTAACCGCGGGGAGGAAACGAAGGAGGCACTGACCCTATGAAAAAACCCATTACAGAAAAAAGTACGCTGGGCGAGGTGCTGAAAAACCCCGTGGGGTACGACATGGTAAAGCTTGCACTGACACAAGTCGGTAAAAGCATGGCGCTCGTGGACAACCCGCTTGTGCGCTCGGTTCGGCTTAAGACCCTGCCCGCGCTTTCGCGGGGTGCTGTGGACGACGCGTTTATAAAGACCCTTGCCGACCTGTTATACACCGCCCCCGACCCCGAGCCGCCCTTTACGGGCAAGCCCAAACGCGTGTGGTGGAAGGAAGCGGTGGTGTACCAAATCTACCCGCGCAGCTTTCAGGACTCGGACGGCGACGGCATCGGCGACCTTGCGGGCATCCTCTCGCGGCTGGACTATCTAAAGGAACTGGGTGTGGATGTCCTATGGCTGTCGCCCATCTACGACTCGCCAAACGACGACAACGGCTATGATATCCGCGACTATAAAAAGATTATGCGGGAGTTTGGCACGATGCAGGACTTTGACCGCCTGCTGGACGAAACCCACAAACGCGGCATGCGGCTGATTATGGACCTTGTTATCAACCACACCTCGGATGAGCACGCATGGTTTACCGACGCGTGCAAAAACCCGGAATCACCCTACCGCGGGTACTACCATTGGAGACCATCCACTGACGAAAGGACCCCACCCAACAACTGGACATCCCTGTTTAGCGGCAGCGCGTGGAACTACTACCCCGAGGCGGGGGGGTGGGCGCTGCACCTGTTTTCTAAAAAGCAGATGGACCTAAACTGGGACAACCCCGCCCTGCGCGAAGAGATCTACGATATGGTCAACTGGTGGCTGGCAAAAGGCATTGACGGCTTTCGCTTGGATGTCATCAACTTTATCTCCAAAACCCCGTCCCTGCCTGACGGCAGCAGAATACTAGGCGACCTGTCCGGCTTTTGCGGGGTAGAGCACTACTTCCATGGTCCCCGCCTGCACGACTACCTAAAGGAGCTGCGGTGGAACACCTTCTCGAATTTTGATGTGATGACGGTGGGCGAAACCCCCATCATGGGCATGGAGATGGCAAAGCTGCTGACCGATGAGCGGCGCGCCGAGCTTGATGCGGTGTTTAACTTCGAGCACCTCGAAACCCCGGGCAAAAAGCGCTTTGACGACTACCGCTATGACCTTAATTATCTCAAACAGTATTATATCGACTGGCAGCAAAATCTGGGTGACGCCTGCTGGCAGACGTTGTTTTACGACAACCACGATAACCCCCGCATGGTGAGCAAGGTAAACCCCGACCCCCAGTACCGCGAAGCGGTGGCGAAATGCCTTGCCACCATCCAGCTTACGCTGCGCGGCACGCCCTATCTGTATCAGGGTCAGGAGCTTGGCATGGAAAACGCACGCTTTGCGTCCATTGACGAGACTCAGGATGTCGAAAGCCGTAACCTGTATCACGAGCTGATTAAAAAAGGGAAAACGGCGGACGAGGCGATGGCGGTGATTCGTGCTGGTACGCGCGACCATGCCCGCACCCCGATGCAGTGGGACGATACCGAGCACTCGGGCTTTACCACAGGCACACCGTGGCTGAAACCAAACGAGAATTATCAAGAGGTCAACGCAAAAAGCCAGTGCGCGGACGAGGACTCGGTGCATGGCTATTACAAGAGGCTAATTGCCCTAAGAAGGGAGACCCCTGCCCTCGTTTACGGTGAGTTTGTCCCCGTCAAAACGGGGCGAGACAGCTTTTGCTACTACCGCGTCTTAGACGGTATAACCTTGTTTGTGGAGTGCAACCTCTCACAGCTTGCGCAAAAACGCAGATGGAACACAAGTGGCTTTACGCCGCTAGTTGCAAGTTATGGTGCGCTTACAAGAGAGCTGCGACCCTACGAGGCGGTTGTTTATCGGTGCAATTAGGCGTGCTCTGTACATTTTTGGCGATGGGTTTTGCTTTTTTTGCCGAAAACGTGGTATAATATATGCATCTACTTTTTTGCTTTTATACATTGGCGGTCGCCCTGAAAACGGGCAGACCGCCGTGTTAATCCTCCACTATATTGAACTGGGCGAAAGGAATGTTAATTGATGGCAGAGAAATTCTATCTTACCACGGCGATTACCTATACCTCGCGCAAGCCGCATATCGGCAACACCTACGAGATTGTGCTCTCGGACGCGATTGTGCGGTTTAAGCGAATGCTGGGGTACGATACCTATTTCCTCACCGGTACCGACGAGCATGGGCAGAAGATTGAGGGCAACGCCATACAAAACAATATGACCCCCAAGGCGTATGTAGACAAGATTGCTGCCGAGGTCAAGGATATCTGGGATTTGATGAACTCCTCCTACGACCAGTTTATCCGCACCACCGATGAGAAGCACATTCAGTGCGTACAAAAGATATTTAAAAAGCTCTACGATCAGGGCGATATCTATAAAAGCTCCTACGAGGGTAACTACTGCGTGGCGTGCGAGTCGTTTTTTACCGATACGCAGCTTGCAGACGGCAACTGCCCCGACTGTGCGGGACCCGTAAAGCTAACCAAAGAGGAAGCCTACTTCTTTAAAATGAGCAAGTATCAGGACAGGCTGATGCAGCACATTGAAGAAAACCCTGACTTCATCAGCCCCGAGTCGCGCAAGCGCGAGATGGTCAACAACTTCTTAAAGCCAGGTCTTCAGGACCTGTGCGTGTCACGCACCTCGTTTAAGTGGGGCGTGCCGGTGACGTTTGACGAGCGCCATGTGGTCTATGTGTGGATCGACGCGCTCTCCAACTACATCACCGCGCTGGACTACGATACCGAGACGCCGGGCGCGCTGTATAAAAAGTACTGGCCGTGCGACGTACACGTCATCGGCAAGGATATCCTGCGTTTTCACACCATCTACTGGCCCATTATCCTAATGGCGCTGGGCGAGCCGCTGCCAAAGCAGGTGTTCGGTCACCCGTGGCTTTTGTCGGGTGTGGACAAGATGAGCAAATCCAAGGGCAACGTGATGTATGCCGACGACCTGGTGCGTCATTTTGGTGTAGACGGTGTGCGCTACTACCTGCTTAGCGAGATGCCCTATGCAAACGATGGCACCATTACCTACCAGAACATCCTCGCGCGGTATAACTCCGACCTTGCCAACACCCTAGGCAACCTTGTTAACCGCACCGTGGCGATGATTCACAAGTATTTTGGTAACACGGTGGCAAAGCCTACAGCACAGCCCGAGGCGTTGGACACCGAGCTTGCCGCGGCGGCTACAAACGCCACGCAGCGATACACCGCGCTGATGAATGGGTTTAAGACAGCCGACGCGCTGGATGCGGTGATGGACCTTGCCCGACGCAGCAACAAATATATAGATGAAACCACGCCGTGGGCACTCGCGAAGGACGAGGACAAAAAGGAACGGCTTGCCGCTGTTTTATACAACCTTGCCGAGACCATTCGCTATATTGCGGTGCTCACAGCGCCCCTACTGCCCGAGACGGGTGCTGCAATCTTAAACCAGCTCGGAAGCCCCGTGCAGGACTACGCATCGCTTGCGGCGTTCGGTGCGGCGGGACAGTACACGGTGGGCGAAGCGGTACCGCTGTTTGCACGCATTGACGAGCCCAAAAAGCTCGCGGAGATTGAGGCGGAGGTCGCCGCAAAGGCGGTGCCCGAGCAGCCGAAGGCAGCAGAGCCTAAGGCGAAAAAGGATGAGGAAATCCCCGGGGTCATTGCCATCGATGATTTTGCAAAGGTCTCATTGCGCACCGCACAGGTAACGGCGTGCGAGCCGGTAGAGAAGAGCGATAAGCTTTTAAAGCTTACGCTGGATGACGGTACGGGTACCCGTCAGGTCGTGTCCGGCATCGCACAGTGGTACAAGCCCGATGACCTTGTAGGCAAAAAGGTGATTGTTGTGGCAAACCTTAAGCCCGCTAAGCTGCGCGGCGTGGAATCAAACGGCATGATCCTTGCCGCCGACATCGCAGGTCGCGCAAATGTAATATTCGTGGACGACTCGGTGCCGAACGGCTCGGTGGTACGGTAGTGGTCACAGTATAGTTTACACAAAGAGCCAAGGCTTACAACGCGTAGTAAAGCGTTGCGGCTTTGGCTCACAACGGTTATATAGATGAAAGGAAACAGAATGAACAATATCTTTGATTCCCACGCACATTATGACGACGAGCGGTTTGATGAGGACAGAGAATCGTTAATCTCCTCTCTTGCGGAGGGCGGGGTTCGCGCTGTTATCAACGCGGGGGCGGATATGAAAACAAGCCGCATCGGGCTTACCTATACAAAGCAGTACGATTTTTTCTATTGCGCGGTGGGTATTCATCCTCAGGCTGCGGCAGAATACACGCCCAAGGATTTAGAGGAGCTCGCCGCCCTGTGCCGCGAGCCGAAGGTGGTTGCCATCGGCGAGATTGGGCTTGATTACCACTACGAAGAGCCCGACCGGGATGTGCAAAAAGCGGCGTTTGCAGCGCAGCTTTCGCTTGCAAGGCAGCTTGAAAAGCCCGTAATCATACACAACCGCGAGGCGACTGCCGATATCATAGGCTATCTAAAGAAGTATCGCCCAAAGGGTGTGGTGCACTGCTATTCGGGCAGCGCCGAGACGGCAAAGGAGCTGCTGAGCATGGGGCTACATCTGGGCTTTACCGGGGTGGTTACCTTCCAAAACGCAAGACAGGTGGTAGAGGCAGTAGCCGCAACGCCCCTATCCCGCCTGCTGCTAGAAACCGACTGCCCGTATATGGCGCCCGCCCCCCACCGGGGCAAACGCAGCGACAGTCGCATGATTGAGCTCACCGCCCAGCGCATCGCCGAAATCAAGGGTATCCCCACCCAGGAGCTTGTCGATATCGCGACCGAGAATACCTGCCGATTGTTTGGTATAACTTTTGACGGCTAAAGATGATGGGATATCCGAAACGGTAGCAATGCCGCGGTCGTATATGGCTATGAAGGAATGAGAACCGTATGTATATTTTGCTAGCTCTGCTGGTGGTGGGTGTGGGGGTATTCCAATGGGTAGCCCCGGTCGTTTGGTATAATATTACCCAGTCGTGGAAGAACGACAGCGCAAGCGAGCCGTCCGAGCTTTATATTAAGTACACACGCATAGGCGGTGCGGCATTTGCCTTTATCGGCACCGTTTGCCTTATCCTGCTTATTATTCTTTAGTTCGCCATTCGCTACATGACACAAAAAAGCGTCCGTGCAGGCAGTAGCCCGTACGGACGCTTTGTGATCATAATGGGTTGTGTTTCATTACTTAAACGTGCCAAATTCCTGTACGGCGTATGCAACCTGACCCTTGCCGGATACATAGCCGTAGTAAACGCCAATACCCACATGGGTATAAGTACTGCGCACCATGTTCTCGTAATGACCGGGGCTATTAATCCACAGATCCATAAAGTAGGTTGCGCTGGGCGACATGCCCGTGGTCTTGGCAAGGTTCTCGCCAAGGTACGAGTAGCCGCTTAAGGGAACCTCTACCTTAAACACGCTGTCCCAGCTGCCGCCGTCGGGGCGGCTGTGCGCAAAGTAGTTGTAATCGTACATCTCTTTGGCGCGAATGCGTGCGCCAGACGCAAGGGAAGAACTCTTTTTAAGCTCATGCAGCCCTTGGGTAACACGCAGCTCGTTTAGCTGCTTAAAGATCGCGTCCTCCACGCTGGAGTAGAAGCTGGTGTCGGAGGACTGGCTCGGGTCGTCGCTGATGCGGGGACCATAATCGATCTCGGTGCCGCTGCTCGGCTTAGAGGAGCTTACGGCAGAGCTAGTTGCTTTAGAACTTGCCGCTTTAGAACTCGCCGCGCTGGAGCTGGGTGGTTTGGGGCTGGGCGGCTTTGAACTGGGAGCAGCGGAGCTTGCAGTCACTGAACTTGCAGCCTTGGAGCTTGCAGCCCGCGAGCTAGTGGACGCAGAACTTGCGGCTTTTGAAGAACTGGCAGAAGACGCGGGCTTAGATGGGTCTTGATCTGGTGTCGCATCGCTTGCGGGGGATGGGTCGGAAGATGCCCAAATATCGTCGTTTTGGGTATCGGAATTGTCTGGTTCGGAGGTCGCCTGGCCCACTGCCGAATCGCCGCCGGAAGTGTTTTCGGATGCAGAATCAGACAAAGATGATGAGACAGCCGCACCGCCATCGGCGCAGGAAAACAGCATAAGGGAGACGGACAAAAGCAGGCACAAGACGACAGCAAGGCGTTTTAAATACGTTTGCACTAGGTATCATCCTTTCCTGTATACGATATGTTTGGTCTTTAAAAGCAAAGGCTTGTCCTTGCGGTGTTTGGCAACCAGCATATGTGGTTGGGAGGGGGGTGCGGGGTTAGATGCGAGTGCCAAATCCAAACGAGCCTGTTCCTTGGGATACGAACATTGTAACACAGTTTACATAAAAGCTCAAAAATAATAATTGCCAACCGCTGTTTGCCTATATAAATACCCTTAGTTTTACATTTTTTTATTGTTCTATGGCAGTGTTTGGTCAGTTTACAAATAGATTGTTTTTTTTACCTGATATTTTTGGTATAATAACCACACAAGCAAACAGCGCAGACAATATGAGTAAGGGGAGGACATGCTGTGTTTGATAACCTTGTTTTGCACAACAGAAGCTACCGCAGCTTTACCGAGGGCTACCCCGTTACCCGGGACGACCTGTTTTCTCTGGTGGCGCTTGCGCGCCTGTCCCCCTCCGCAGGCAACATCCAGCCGCTCAAGTATTTTTTAAGCTGTGAGCAGCAGACCAAGGAGCTAATCTTTCCCCTTTTAAAATGGGCGGATGGGGCAGGCAAAACGGACGGAGAAAAAGGCAAGCCCAGTGCGTATATCTGCATGTTTGTGGATGTTAACCTTGTACCCACCATGTCCGCCGCCTATGTGGACGCAGGCATTGCGGCGCAGACCATCCTGCTAGGCGCATGCGAAAAAGGGCTTGGTGGCTGCATTGTAACAAGCTTTGACCGCGCAAGGCTAAAACATGCCCTAATGGTCACCATCGGCGCATACGAGCCGTTGATGGTCATTGCGCTGGGCAAGCCGTATCAGGATATCACGCTTGAGGAATCGGGCTACGAAACCAGCTGTTACCGTGACGAGGAGGGCGTGCGCCATGTGCCCAAGCGTCAACTTACCGACATCATTATAGGAATGTAGCACATTAAAATGTTTACGATATAGGAAGGATGATACGATGTCACAGTTTGTTCCAGAGATACAGGGAACCCTTCGCAAGTTTATGTTAAACGTTCCAGATGAGATTCACGAGGCCAGCGGCATCCGCATCTTCGGCAAGCGCATCCGCTCAATCGTCTTTACCACCGACATCTGTATCATCCGCAACGTCAACGCCGACGCGGTGATTGCGGTTTACCCGTTTACCCCACAGCCGATTATCACCCAAGCGGTGATGCTGGCGGCCGATATCCCGGTATTCTGTGGTGTGGGCGGAGGGCTAACCCAAGGTACCCGCGTGCTGAACCTTGCCCTTCACGCCGAGTTTCAGGGTGCCATCGGCGTGGTGCTCAACGCGCCTACCTCAAACCGTGTGCTCAAAAAGGTGTTTGAGCGCATCGACATCCCCGCAGTTATTACCATAGTAAACGAAAACGACGATATTGCTGCGCGCCTAGACGCGGGTGCCGCGATACTAAACGTCTCCGCCGCGTCAAAAACCCCCGAGATTGTGGCGAAGATTCGCGCAGAGTTCCCCCTTGTGCCCATCATCGCCACGGGCGGACCGAACGGTGACAGTATAAGGCGCACCATCGCCGCCGGCGCAAACGCCATTACATGGACACCGCCGACCAATGGAGAGATCTTTACGAAGGTGATGGACGAGTACCGGGCGGGTAAGCCCCACCCGTAACCATTTCGCGATTATACAATCTATACAGGGAAAAAGCAAAAGTCCTGTAAAAGTTGTGCTAAGCTACAATGTTGCATTCACAATGTATTTTTATGCATTAAATCCTTGCAAATAGCGGGTTATAATGTATAATTATAATAAATTGAATGGTTTCATACCTAATGTCTACAGTAAACGCAAGCTAGCAAGTGCCGTATTATTTTATTTAAGTGAGGTTATTTTATATGCAGAAGTTTAACAAGGTCGTACTCGCCTACTCCGGCGGGCTAGATACCTCGATTATCATTCCGTGGTTAAAAGAAAACTACGACTGTGAAGTAATCGCCGTCGCGGCGGATGTAGGGCAGGGTAAGGAGCTGACGGGTCTTAACGAAAAGGCGATTAAGACGGGTGCCTCCAAGCTGTATATCGAGGATCTAACCGACGAGTTTGTGAATGAATATATCTTCGAAACCCTGAAGGCGGGTGCGGTGTACGAAAACAAGTACCTGCTGGGAACCTCCTTTGCGCGCCCCATCATTGCAAAGCGCATTGTTGAGATAGCCTTAAAAGAGGGTGCCGATGCCATTGCGCACGGCTGCACCGGCAAGGGCAACGATCAGGTTCGCTTCGAGCTTGCCATCAAGGCGTTTGCCCCCAACATGCCCATCATCGCCCCGTGGAGAACATGGGAGCTTAAGAGCCGCGAGGACGAGATTGATTACGCCGAGGCGCGTAACGTGCCCATTGCCATCACAAGAGAAACCAACTACTCTAAGGATATGAACATCTGGCACCTTTCGCACGAGGGTCTTGACCTAGAAGACCCCGCCAACGAGCCGAACTACGACAAGATTCTTGAGCTGGGCGTTTCCCCCGAAAAGGCACCCGATAAGCCCACCTATCTGACCGTCGGCTTTGAAAAGGGCATTCCGGTTAGCGTAGACGGCAAACAGCTTTCCGGCACCGAGATTATCAAGCTACTTAACAAGCTGGGCGGCGAAAACGGCATCGGCATTGTGGATATGGTAGAAAACCGCCTAGTGGGCATGAAGAGCCGCGGCGTGTACGAAACCCCCGGCGGCACCATCCTGTACCACGCCCACGAGGTGCTTGAGAGCATCTGCCTAGACCGCGATACCCAGCACTACAAGCAGCAGGTCGCGATCAAGTTCTCGGAGCTTGTGTACAACGGCCAGTGGTACACCCCGCTGCGCGAGGCGCTGAGCGCATTTGTTAACACCACCCAGCAGACCGTTACGGGCGAAGTGAAGATGAAGCTGTACAAGGGCAACATCATCGACGCGGGCGTAACCAGCCCCTACTCGCTGTACAGCGAGGACATCGCCACCTTTGGTGAGGATGAGGTTTACAACCAAAACGATTCCGCGGGCTTTATCAACCTGTTTGGTCTGCCAATTAAGGTAAAGGCGCTTCTGGACGAGAAGAAGTAAGCACACGAATGAAGCACAGAGAATAGGCGACAATACGGTGCGGCAAGGGCGGATTATCACCGCCCGCCGCGCTCACTGTTTTTACAGCGTGAAAAAAACGGGGAATACAAAGAGCAAGGGGACTATGTGATATGAAGCTGTGGGCGGGACGCTTTTCCAAAGAGGTGGATTCCACGGTCAACGATTTTAACTCCTCCATATCGTTTGACAGCCGGATGGCGCGGGAGGATATTATGGGCAGCATCGCCCATGCCGCCATGCTAGGCGAGACGGGTATCATTGATAAAAGTGAGTCAGAGCGCCTGTGCGACGGGCTTGAGCAGCTGTTGCAGGACCTTGAAGCAGGGACGCTTGCCATCGATAATACCGCGGAGGATATCCACACCTTTATCGAGGCGGAGCTCACCGCGCGGCTCGGGGACGCAGGTAAGCGCCTGCATACCGCGCGCAGCCGCAACGACCAGGTTGCGCTCGATTTAAGGCTGCACCTGAAGCATCAGACTACCGAGCTCAAAGACCTTGCGGTTTGTTTAGTAGACGCCGTGCTTCGGCAGGCGGCGCAGCACACCGAGACGGTGATGTGCGGCTACACCCACCTGCAGCGCGCCCAGCCCATCACCCTCGCGCACCATCTAATGGCGTATGTGCAGATGCTGCTGCGCGACCTTGATCGTCTGGACCACGCCTATGCCCAGTGCGACGTGATGCCGCTGGGCAGCGGGGCACTTGCGGGAACCACCTACCCCCTTGACCGTGAGCTTGTGGCGCAAACGCTCGGCTTTGCGCAGGTGTCGCGCAACTCGCTGGACGGCGTATCCGACCGCGATTTCTGCATCGAGCTTGCGGCGGCACTTTCGATTATGATGATGCACCTGTCGCGCTTTAGCGAGGAGATCATCCTGTGGTGCTCGTGGGAGTTTAAGTATATTGAGCTCGACGACGCATATGCAACCGGCTCGAGCATCATGCCGCAGAAAAAGAACCCTGATGTCGCGGAGCTGGTGCGCGGCAAAACGGGTCGGGTGTACGGGGACTTGATGACCCTGCTTTCGATGATGAAATCGCTGCCCCTTGCCTATAATAAGGATATGCAGGAGGATAAGGAGGCGATCTTTGACGCGGTGGATACCGCAAAGCTATGCCTAAAGACCTTCGCGCCAATGATTGCGACAATGCGGGTACTGCCCGACAACATGCGCGCCGCCGCGGCAAAGGGCTTTATCAACGCCACCGACTGCGCGGACTACCTGACCAAAAAGGGTATGCCGTTCCGCGACGCATACAAGGCGGTGGGCAGCCTTGTGGCATACTGCATCGCAAACGACCATACACTGGAAGGTCTTTCGCTGAGCGAGTACAAATCGGTGAGTGCGCTGTTTGAAGAGGACATCTACGACGCGGTGAGCCTGCTTACCTGTGTGCGGGAAAGAAACGTCATCGGCGGTCCCGCCCCCGAGCAGGTTAAGGCGGAGATTGCGCGTGCGAACAAGACGCTCGATGCTTACCGCACGACGAAGGGATGACAACGGATGAAAAGACAGCTTAGGAACGACTGTATTGAGGAAACCGTCGAGATAAACGGCATCCGGCAGTACTTTTTACATGTACCGTCCCAGGGCAAGCCGGTAATCCTCCATCTGCACGGCGGACCGGGACAGTCTCAGGCGCATTTTGCCTACTGCACAAGGGCGCAGCAAGCGTATTGCACGTTTGTTTACTACGACCAGCGCGGTGCGGGCAAGACCCAACAGCGGAGCAAAACGCCTGTGGGAGAAATCACGCTGGAAAACCTCATCGAAGACCTTAGGCAGACCATTCGGTATGTAAAGGAGCGGTATCAGACCGACGAGGTGGTGCTGCTCGGGCACTCATGGGGATCGGTGCTCGGAACAAGCTACATCCTGCGCTATCCAAACGATGTAAAGGGCTTTATTGGCGTGGGGCAGGTGGTAGATATAGTAAAAGGGGAAGCCATCGGTTTTCAAAGACTAGTCAAAGCCGTGGAACAAAAGAATAATAACCGCGACCGAAAAGCGCTTGCTGCCCTTGCCGGATATCCGAATGAACTTTCAGGTGAGAGCTTTATAAAGCAGATGGGTAGGGTTCGTTCGCTGCAAAGCAAGTACGGCGCAACCGTAAATATCCCAAGGTTATTAAAGGCGATGCTCAAGAGCCCGGTTTTTCGCCCTGCGGATCTATTGTCGCAGTTAAGCGGTCTTGCGCTCAATCGCAATTTGGTAAACGAGATGCTTGGTTACAGCATTATGTCCGTAACGGAGTATCAAACGCCTGTGTGCTATGTACTGGGCGAAAACGACTGGCAGGTGCCCACCGTGCTTGCGGCGGAGTATTTCGAAAGCATCCATGCCCCAATGAAGATGCTGTATTTGGTTGGGGACGCGGGGCATATGACCGATTTTGACAACCCGCAGGGCTTCCACGAGGCGGTTGAGGCATGCCTAGAAAAGCTGTGCGCTACAATGACAAAATAATGGTTAGGCGGGTATAATCCATGAAGAAAAAGGTATTTATCGACGGTAGAGAGGGCACGACCGGCTTGCAGATTGAAGAGCGCCTGCAGGCAAGAAACGACCTGACGTTGCTTGTCATCGACAACGATAAACGCAAGGATGTTTCTGAGCGCAAGCGACTAATTAACGAAGCGGACGTCGTGTTTTTGTGCCTGCCAGACGACGCGGCAAGGGAGTCTGTGTCGCTTGTGGAGAACGACCACACCATTGTCCTTGACGCATCCACCGCCCACCGTACGCAACAGGGCTGGGCATACGGTCTGCCGGAGCTGGGCAGCACATTCCGCAAAGCCATTCAAACCGGGAAGCGCATTGCCGTGCCGGGCTGTTACCCCACTGGTTTTGTTTCTGTCGTACACCCCTTAACCGACCTGAGCATCATTTCGGAGGATTACCCCATCACGGCATATGGTATTTCGGGCTACAGTGGTGGCGGCAAAAATTTGATTGCCGAGTACGAGCAGCCCGATCGCCACAAGCAGTACGATAGCCCCAGGCAGTATGCCTTATCGCTGTCGCACAAGCATGTGCCAGAGATGCACAAGTATTCGGGGCTTACAACCGCACCGCTGTTTAACCCTGTGGTATGCGACTACTACAAGGGCATGACCGTCAGTGTGCCCTTGTATACCTGCCTGCTAAACGTAAGGCTTACGCCAAGGGAGCTTGCATCCCAGTATGCGGCCTATTACGAGGGGCAGCCGTTTATCACGGTGAAGTGTTATGACGAGCTACCCGAGCCAGTGATATATACAAACACCCTAGCGGGCACGAATGGGCTTGAGATTATCGTGTGCGGCAACGACGAGTACCTCACCGTCGTCGCGCGGCTTGATAACCTAGGCAAGGGCGCGTCGGGCGCCGCGGTGCAGTGTATGAACATCGCGCTTGGGCTTGACGAAACCACGGGGTTATTATAAAGACTTTTCAATGCACAAGGTAAACCATGCTTTGGGAAAAACCCATGAAGGAAAGGGCAGGAGTAAAGGGATGGAGAGTAAGGTCTTTTCACAGGTGGAAGGCGGGGTAACCGCCGCCAAGGAGTTTTACGCAAACGGGGTATACTGCGGCATTAAGCAGGCGATGAAGGCGGGTGCGACCGTTACCGAGGCGTCGGCCATGGCAAACGAGCCGGTTTTGGAGCCCGCTAAGCCCGCTAAGAGGGATGTGGGCGCAATCTTTAGTACCCTGCCCTGTGCAGCGGCGGCGGTTTACACCAAAAACAAGGTCAAGGCAGCGCCGATACTTGTAACCAAGGCGCACTTAGCCGATAACAAGGCGCGCGCTATTATTGTAAACAGCGGTAACGCAAACGCCTGCAACGCGGACGGCATGGCGGTTGCAAACGAGATGTGTGCACTTCTTGCGGGCGCGCTTTCCATCAGCCCCAGTGAAGTCATTGTGGCGTCTACCGGCGTAATTGGCGTACCTTTACCCGTTGAAGTCATCAGCATGGGCATCGACCATCTGTGCGCGGGGTTGTGTGCCGAGGGCGGTGCGCTTGCGGCAGAAGCGATTATGACGACCGATACCTTTGCAAAGCAGGCGGCGGTGACATTTGAGATTGACGGTGTACCCTGCACCCTTGGCGGTATGGCAAAGGGCTCGGGTATGATTCACCCTAACATGGCGACCATGCTCGGTTTTTTGACCACCGACTGCGACATTGCCCCCGAGCTGTTGCAACAGGCACTGAGTGCCTGCGTGGACGATACCTTTAACATGGTCAGCGTGGATGGTGACACCTCCACCAACGATATGGCGTGCATCCTAGCAAACGGCGCGGCAGGCAACAAGCAGATTAACGCGACGGGCGCGTCGTACGATGTGTTTTGCGCTGCGCTCTTTAGTGTGACCACCTCGCTTGCTAGAATGCTGGCGAAGGACGGGGAGGGTGCCACCAAGCTGGTGGAATGCACCGTAACGGGTGCACCCAATAAGCATGCCGCAAGGGCTGCGGCAAAGAGCGTAATCGGCTCTAGCCTTTTTAAGGCGGCGATGTTTGGCAAGGACGCAAACTGGGGGCGCATCCTATGCGCGCTGGGCTACGCAGACGCGGAGTTTGCTGTTGACAAAACCGACGTTACCCTGCAAGGCGCTTCGGGCAGCGTGATGGTGTGCGAAGGGGGTGCGGGGGTCAACTTCTCGGAGGAGGAGGCTCTTGCCGTGCTGAGTGAAAGCGAGATCACCGTTTTGGTAGACCTGCATGATGGCGACTTTTCAGCCACTGCGTGGGGCTGCGACCTCACCTACGACTATGTAAAGATTAACGGCGACTACCGAACCTGACCCCCAAGTTTTTAGTGTTTGGTGCATCCGCACCCACGCAGAAAAGGAATGGATAGAACGATGAAGATATCAAACAGCGATAAGGCGCGCGTGCTGATTGAGGCGCTGCCCTACCTGCAAAAGTATTATAACAAGGTGGTCGTCATCAAGTACGGCGGCAACGCCATGGTAAACGACGAGCTCAAGCAGGCGGTGATGAGCGACATCGTGCTGCTCTCGCTGGTGGGGGTAAAGATTGTTCTGGTGCACGGCGGCGGCCCCGAGATAACCGAGATGCTCGGCAAAATCGGCAAGGAGTCCCGTTTTGTGGGCGGGCTGCGCTACACCGATGAGGAGACGGCGGACATCGTGCAGATGGTGCTGGCAGGGCGCATCAACAAGGATCTGGTCAGCCTTTTGACTAGCCATAAGGGCAGGGCAATGGGGCTGTGCGGCATAGACGGCAATATGCTTACCGCAAAGAAGCTCATAGCCGAGGAGGATCTCGGCTATGTAGGCGAGATCGAGAACGTGGACGTTAAGCCAATCCTTGACACGCTTGCAAACGGCTACATACCCGTTATCGCCACCGTGGCGTGCGACAGCTACGGCCAGGTGTACAACATCAACGCCGATACGGCGGCGGCGCGCATCGCGGCGGCACTTGGTGCGGAAAACCTGGTGCTGATGACCGACATCCGCGGTCTGCTGCGCGACAAGGACGACGAAAGCTCGCTAATTCCCGTAGTAAACGTCAGTGAGGTGCCTCATCTGGTTCGGCAGGGCATTATCTCGGGCGGCATGATACCCAAGGTAGAGTGCTGTGTAGAGGCGGTGCGCCGAGGTGTGCGCAAGACGTTTATCATCGACGGGCGAATCCCGCATTCCATTTTGATCGAGATGTTCTCAAACGAGGGCATCGGCACTATGTTTATCTAAATATCTGTTATTTTAATTAAAGGGGGAGAGCGCAGTGCAAACAGCGACCGATAGGGCTGGTACAATCATCTCGGACGCAAAAAGCTGCCTGATAGGCAGCTACAACACAAACCCGGTGGTGATACAAAAGGGTGAAAACGCCCGATGCACCGGGGCAAACGGCGAGGGGTATATTGACTTCACCAGTGGCATCGGCGTAAACGCGCTGGGCTTTTGCGATGCCGAGTGGGCGCAGGCGGTAGCAAAGCAGGCGGCTACGCTCAACCACACATCCAACCTCTATTACTCCGAGCCGTGCATCCAGCTTGCAAAGCGCCTTGCCGAGCTTACGGGTCTTGCCAAGACCTTTTTTGCAAACTCGGGTGCCGAGGCAAACGAAGGGCTGATTAAGCTTGCGCGCAAGAAAAGCTTTGACAAATACGGCGAGGGCAGAAGCCGTATTATCACGCTGCAAAACTCGTTTCACGGCAGAACGGTTACCACCCTTGCCGCCACGGGGCAGGATGCGTTTCACAACTACTTCTTTCCGTTTACCGAGGGCTTCTCTTATGCCGAAGCCAACAACATTGACAGTGTAAAGGCGTTGTGGGGCGACGACGTATGTGCCGTGCTTATTGAGGTGGTGCAGGGCGAAGGCGGCATCGTCGGGTTAAACAAGGAGTTCGTTCAAGGTGTAGAGGCACTATGCAAAGAGCACGACGCGGCGTTTTTAATCGACGAGGTTCAAACGGGCATAGGGCGTACCGGCAGCTTTTTTGCCTACCAGCAGTTTGACGTTACCCCCGACGCCATTTCCTTCGCAAAGGGCATCGGCGGCGGGCTGCCGCTTGCGGGCTTTATCGCAGGCGCACAGCATGCCGAGGTGCTTACCGCGGGTACGCATGGCACGACGTTCGGCGGCAATCCCATTGTATGCGCGGGGGCTTTGACGGTTGTCAAACGGGTATCCGACCCCGCATTTCTTGCCGAGGTACGCGCAAAAGGCGAGTATATCAGGGGACGGCTGCTTGCTATGCCGCATGTCACCGAGATATCGGGGCTTGGGTTGATGATCGGCATCTCGCTGTCCTGCGAGGCGTCGGCGGCCGACCTTGCGCGTGCGTGCGCCGACAACGGGCTGCTGATTTTAACCGCAAAGGCGAAGCTGCGTATGCTGCCGCCCCTTACCATCCCCTACGAGGACATCGACGGAGGGCTTGCAATCCTTGAAGGTGTGCTGCAAAGCGCGATGTAATGGACGAACTTGCTCCACCATGCGGTGGACAAAACAATATGAGAAAAGGGCGGGGACAACCGATGAAACACTTACTGAAGATGGCGGACCTTACCGGCGAGGAGATTATTGAGCTGCTAAACCTTGCCGACCAGCTGAAGTACGAGCAGAAGCACGATATTACCCATCATCGTTTGGCGGGCAAGACGCTGGGCATGATATTCCAAAAGGCGTCCACCCGCACGCGCGTGTCGTTCGAGGTGGGGATGTACCAGCTGGGCGGTCAGGCGCTATTCTTAAACGCAAACGACCTACAGATTGGGCGCGGCGAGCCAGTGGAGGACACCGCCCGCGTGCTCTCGCGCTACCTTGACGGCATCATGATTAGAACCTACAAGCAGCAGGAGGCGGAGGCGCTGGCAAAGTACGGCACCATCCCCGTCATCAACGGGCTGACCGACTATGCCCACCCCTGCCAGGTGCTTGCCGACCTGATGACTGTGCGCGAGTATAAGGGTGTGCTCAACGGGCTTAAGCTGTGCTACATCGGCGACGGCAACAACATGGCAAACTCGCTGATTGTTGGTGCGCTCAAGTGCGGCATGACGGTCTCTGCCGCTACCCCCAAGGGCTACGAGCCCGCTGTGACGGTGCTCGACTACGCAAACACCACCGGCGCGTTTACCCTGACAACCGACCCCGCCGAGGCGGCTAAGGACGCGGATGTGGTCATCACCGACGTATGGGCGTCTATGGGACAGGAGCAGGAGGCGGTGCGCCGCCGTCAGGAGTTCAAGGGCTTTATGGTGGACACCGAGCTGATGAAGCATGCAAAGCCCGACGCACTGGTGCTACACTGCCTGCCCGCGCACAAGGGCGAGGAGATTGCCGCGGACGTGTTTGAACAACACGCGGGCGAAATCTTTGAAGAAGCCGAAAACCGTCTACACGCGCAAAAGGCGGTACTGGTTAAGCTGATGGGCAAGGAGTAGCTTTGCGCCTAATGATAAGAGAAGCTAAGACCGCATGGGATTATCCCGTGCGGTCTTTTGGCATTCATTACACAGGTTTTCGTTCATACCCTACCAAAATTGTGTTATAATAAACGCAATGGGTAATCTAAAAAAGTGTATTAAGCAGCAGAAAGCGAGGGACAACAATGAACAGTATCAAAGACACCTACACACTACACAATGGGGTGACCATGCCCTGTGTCGGGTTTGGCACATGGCAGCTTGCCGAGGGCGACCAAGCCTATAACGCGGTGCGTGGGGCTATCGAGTACGGCTACCGCCATATCGACACCGCAGCCGCCTACCAAAACGAGGTGAGCGTGGGCAAGGCCGTGCGAGAATGCGGGGTTGACCGCAGCGAGCTGTTTGTAACCACCAAGCTGTGGAACAGCGACCACGGCTATGATGCCACCCTGCGCGCGTTTGACCAAAGCATAAACAAGCTGGGGCTTGACTATGTAGACCTGTATCTGATTCACTGGCCGGTTCCCGTTGGGCATAAGCACGACTACAAAGAGCTGAACAGTGGCTCGTGGAGGGCGTTTGAGGAGCTTTACCGCGCGGGTCGCATCAAGGCTATTGGCGTGAGCAACTTCTTGGTTCACCATCTGAATGAGCTGATGGAAACCTGTGAGATTAAGCCGATGGTAAACCAGATCGAGCTGCACCCCGAGTACACGCAGGAGGAGCTCGCGCAGTTCTGCAAGAACAACAACATCCTAATCCAGGCGTGGAGCCCGCTAATGCAGGGGCGCATCTTTAAGCTGCCACTTCTGCGTGAGCTTAGTGATAAGTACGGTAAGTCGGTCTCGCAGGTGGCGTTGCGCTGGTATATCCAGAAAGGCGTCGTGCCGCTGCCCAAGGCGTCGGGAAAAGAACACATCCAACAAAACGGCGACCTGTTTGGCTTTGCCCTTTCGGACGAGGATGTCGCGCGGATTGACGGGCTGGGCAACGCGGGCAGAATCGGCTCAGACCCCGATAACATCAATTTTTAAGGCATTTACAAAATAATGGTTGACATTGGTAGTCAGGATGCTATACTATTATTGAACAATTGTTCAATAATTATTTGGGGGCATTCTAATGACAAAACGTACGGCAATCATCGGCGCCGGGCTGGCAGGGATTAGCGCCGGTATCTATCTGCAGAAAAACGGCGTACAGACCGATCTTTTTGAGATATCCGGTCAGCCGGGCGGCATGTGTATCGCGTGGGAGCGAAAGGGCTATTGGTTTGACGGCTGCATCAACTGGATGGTGGGCACAAGAGAGGACAACGGCTTTCATAAGATGTACCTCGAGACCGGCGCACTTTCACCCGAAACCGAGATCTACAACGCGCCCTTTATCCGCGTCGAGGTTGCCGGCGAAATGGTTGATATTCCGATGCAGGCGGATGCGTTTGAGTCGTTTTTGCTCGGGATTTCCCCCGCAGACGAAAAGCCGATTAAGGCCTTTTGCCGCAAGGTAAGAAGGATGTCAAAAACCACCATGCCCACGGGCATTGTCAATAACGTGTCGGATCTGATTCATATGACAACAGCAGGTCTCGGCTTTCTGACTCTTGCCGGTCCCTCCATGGGGGTAACGGTCGGGGACTACGCTGCGCGTTTTGAAAGCCAGACAGTGCGTGATATTCTATACAACCTGATGCCGCCGGACTTTTCATTGTTTGCGCTAATTATGATGCTCGGCACGCGTATGGGCGGCGATGCAGGCTACCCGATCGGCGGCGCGCGGGATGTGATAAAGCGCATGATCGACAAGTATCTTTCTTTAGGCGGTACGCTGCATCTTTCCACCAAGGTGGACAGGATTGAGGTAGCAGAAGGCAAGGCAACCGCGGTGCATGCAAACGGCGTCCGCTATCCGGCAGACGCGGTGATAGCCGCCTGCGATATGTACGATACCATCTACCGCATGCTGGATGGGCAGTACCGCCACCCGCAACTGGAGGCTATGCTGCGGGATGCGCCGTTGTTTGACCCACTGTGCATCGTGTCGTTTGGCTTAAACAAGAAGTTTGGACTTCCTTACTCAGTAAACTATTCCTGTAAGGATGAAATCTCCTGCGCTGGCGAAAAGGGAACACCCGACTATCAGGACGTGCACGGCATCTCTATCAATGCGTTTGAGTTTGACCCCACCGCGGCGCCGGACGGTCACTCCAGCGCAATGATGCTGATGGGTGCCCCCCTTGACTACTGGCAGAACCTGCGGGATACCGACATGACCGCGTACCGTGCGCGCAAAGCGCAGCTTGCCGAAGAAGCGGTACAGGCAATGGAGCGGCGCATACCCGGTTTTGCAGATGCCGTAGCGGTTGTGGATGTAGCAACCCCGGCGACCTATGTGCGTTATGCCAACCTATATAAGGCCTCGTGGGAGGGCTTTGCGCCGACAGCAAAAACAGTGGGACTGCAGATAAAGCCCACCATCGACGGGGTAAAGGGGCTAACTCTTGCAGGACAGTGGGTATCCGTGGGCGGCGGCATCTGTACGGCGGTCGCTTCGGGGCACAGTGCGGCAATGAAGACGCTGAGATACCTGCGCTAAGACAGAAAGGGATGGGTATGAACAAACGAGAGCAGCATAGGCAGATGCGCAAGATGCAGATTATGGAGTGCGCGATGGATCTGTTCATCACCCGAGGGTATGCGGCAACCGGAATCCGAGATATTGCCGCGCGCCTTACCATTAGCACCGGCTTGTTTTTTAACTACTTTGAGAGCAAGGAAACGGTATATCTCGAGCTTGTTCAGGTGGGGGTCAATACCCCCCGTGAGCTATTTCTTCAATGTCTGGGCACACCGTCGCCGATAGACGTATTTACTGAAATAGCAAAGGTGATATTTGGCGCATTGCGCGAAAGTTCGTTTACAGCAAAGATGTTTATTCTTATGATGCAAGCAGTTAGTTCCGAAAGCACGCCCGATTCGGTAAAGCAACTGGTAAGCGGCTTTGACATGGTAACGCCGATTATTGAGGTTGTCGAAAAAGGGCAGGCGGCAGGGCAGATTCGCGAGGGTAACCCCTACGCGATCGCCGTCGCCTTCTGGGGTGCGGTTCAGGGTATTGCGGAGTATGCGGCGTTAACCCCGTCGCTGCCGCTGCCCGAGCCGGAATGGATTGTACAAATGCTAAAACCCAGCACAGAATGATGTAAAATGAAAGGACGTGCGCCTCTATGAAGGCACTAATCACGGGGGCGAGCTCGGGCATCGGGCGCGATATGGCGCGGGTGCTCTCAGAAAAGGGGTACGACCTGATTTTGACCGCCCGCAGAGAAGACCGACTGCAGCAGCTAAAAAAGGAACTGGGTGGTAGCGTGAGTGTACTGCCGTTTGACCTGACGAAAACGCAGGATTGCCACAGCCTGTATGAGAAGGTAAAGGGCGAGCATATCGATATTCTGATAAACAACGCGGGCTTTGGGGTGTTCGGCGCGTTTGAAGAGAGTGACCTTGATAGCGAGCTTGAGATGATTGATGTGAACATCCGCGCAGTGCACATCCTTACTAAGCTGTTTTTGCGCGACTTTGTAAAGGCAAATCGGGGGTACATCTTGAATGTGTCCTCCTCGGCGGCGTTTTTGCCGGGTCCGCTTATGGCGGGCTATTACGCCACAAAGGCATATGTTTTGCGCCTGACGCAGGCAATTAGCGAGGAGCTGCGCCGCAGGGGCAGTGCGGTTTCGGTCAGCGTGCTCTGCCCGGGTCCTGTTCACACCGAGTTTGACCAGACGGCAGGGGTAACGTTTAGCCTAAAGGGGCTTTCGAGCGAGTTTGTTGCAAGATACGGCATCGAGCAGATGCTTCGCAAAAAACTGGTTATCATTCCGGGCGGTCAGATGAAGGCGATTCGCTTTCTCTCCCGTCTTGTATCCGACAACGCCCTGCTGCACATGGCATATGGTCAGCAGAAACGCAAACGCGGCGGTAAATCCTCTAGAACCAATCATCATTCGGGAACGTTCCCCCGTTGATATTGACACCCAGACCAAAACACGCTACAATAACAGGTAGGCAAGGGCGCCATTTTTGGTGCCCTTGCCTTTTTGTATTGCACGAACCCGCGTATACATTACACGGACTATCATCCGAATTGTGTGATTGGTACAACTCATTTTGGTCAACATTTCTAACGAAGATACGGATTGGGTATACTGGAGAAAAGACTTGTTTTGGGCTAAAACCGTAACAGGAGGGGTCCCCTATGCTGCAAGAGGTAGTCTCGATCGGACTTCCGGTTGACGAACGCATCGTCATAAAAAAGAACCGGCTGACGTCGCCGGACAAAACAAAACGGGATAAACGCGTTTGCGTCGTTACTGGCACGCACGGTGACGAGCTCGACGGCCAGTATGTGTGCTACGAGCTGATACGCCGCATCAATGAAAATCCGCACATGCTCACCGGCACGGTAGATATCTATCCGTCCTTAAATCCCCTTGGTATGGACTGCATCAGCCGCGGCATCCCGATGTTTGACCTTGACTTAAACAGCATCTTCCCGGGTTCGGATACGGGGGCAAGCGCCGAGTACATCGCTGCGATGATTACCGAGGATATTATGGGAGCAGACCTGTGTGTAGACATCCACTCAAGCAACATCTTTTTGCGAGAGCTCATGCAGGTGCGCGTCAGCGACGAGGGTGCAGCTACCCTAATGCCGTACGCAAGGCTACTAAACGCCGACCTTGTTTGGGTGTACCGCTCGCTGACCGTTTTGCAGGCGACCCTTGCCTACAGCCTTAACACGGCAGGGGTGCCCACCCTGGCGGTGGAGATGGGCGTAGGCATGCGTATCGACACCGCGTATGGAAATCGTCTTGTAGACGGCATATTCGCGCTGTTATACACGCTTGGGGTATGGAGCGCACCGCCCGCAGTGCTCAACGCGCCGATGCTCTCGACCGATTACGAGGTTTCGTTTGTGAGCGCGTCTGCTTCCGGCGTATTTTTGCCGCGCGATGTTCACGGCAAAACCGTACAAAAGGACGAGGTGCTCGGCGAGATTGTAAACCCCGCGCTGGGTAGGGTTGAACAGGTTGTAACCGCCCCGGGTAAAGGCATTGTGTTCTCTTTGCGCGAATACCCAGTGGTGTACAAAGGTTCACTGCTGGCAAGGGTGCTCGAGGGGTAAGGCGCCACTGGTCGGTAATTCCACAGAAAGGCTTGGTCGAAACGATGAAAAATGAGATAATCTACTCGCTGCAGTCCCCCTACCGGGGCGAGTTTCGCATACACGGCTATCGATTTGGCAGCGGTGAACCAACCGCCTGTATCGTCGGGGCGATACGCGGCAACGAGGTTCAGCAGCTATATATGTGCTCGCAGCTCATCGGCACCCTGCGTCGACTGGAGGAAAAGGGCGCCATCGCCGCGGGGAAGGAGATTTTAGTTATCCCTTCGGTCAACAGCTTCTCGGTGAACATCAGCAGGCGCTTCTGGGCGGTGGATAACTCGGACATCAACCGCATGTTTCCGGGCAACGAGCAGGGCGAGGTGACCGGGCGCATTGCGGCGGCAGTGTTTGCCCAGGCGCAGCGGTATCGGTTTGGCATCCAGTTTGCATCCTTCTATATGCCGGGTGATTTCATCCCCCATGTGCGTATGATGGAAACCGGCTTTCAAACCACCAGTTTGGCGGCGTTGTTCGGTCTGCCGTATGTGGTGGTACGCAAGCCGAGCCCCGTGGATACCTCCACCCTCAACTACAACCTGCAAAAGTGGAAGGTAAACGCCTTTTCGGTATACACCAACCAAACCGAATCGATTGACGAACGCTCTGCAGCCTTAGGGGTAGGCGCGGTGCTGCGATTTTTAGTGCGCATGGGCATTATTAAGTACACCAGTCACGGCGGCTACCTCTCAAGCGTGGTGCAGGAGGAGGAGCTGGTTTCGGTTAAGACCACCGCCGCAGGGATCTTTCGCCGCTTAAAATCCCCCAGCGACGAAGTCGGCTTTGGCGAGCCGGTCGCCGAGATTTTGCATCCCTACGAAGGAACCGTTCTGGCAAGGGTACTTGCGCCCACAGACGGCATCGTGTTTTTTACAAGCAATCAGCCACTTGTGATAGAAAACACCGTCGTGTGTAAGATCATCCGCCGACTGCATGTTTAGCAGCGTTAATTTTAAGGCGCACCCTTTTGGTACGGGGTGCGCTTTGTTATGTTAGATAAAAATTTCAATAAAATTGAAAAAAGGGATTGACAACCGAACTGTATCGCTGTATTATTGTAATAAGCTCTTAATACAATAATACAAAAGGGGGATGACGGATTGACGTGGGAACTAAAGAACGACCGACCAATCTTTCGGCAACTTGTAGAGCACATACAGCTGATGATTATGTCAGGCGGGTATAAGCCGGGCGAAAAGCTGCCGTCGGTGCGCGACCTTGCCGCCGAGGCATCGGTAAACCCCAATACCATGCAAAAGGCACTTGCAGACCTAGAGCAGAACGGGCTTGTTTACGCACAGCGCACAAGCGGGCGCTATATTACGGAGGATGAGGGCATGATAGCGAAGCTGAAAAACGAACTTGCCACACAACAGATACTCGATTTTCTTG